>NZ_ADFP01000064.1 GCF_000177335.1 Pyramidobacter piscolens W5455 | reverse complement strand
TTTTCATCGAAAACCACGATCAGACGAAGTGCACGTTCTCGCCCGCTTCGGCGCGCCCGGATCTGAACTGGCCCATGGGCTGGTCTTTGGCGGGGAAGCCGAGCGCCACGGTGATCATGACGCGGCGCTCGGCGGGCAGGCGCAGGAACTCGCGGATGGCTGGCTCGACGATCAGCGTGTAGGCGATGATGCAGCTGGCAAGGCCGTGCCCGGCGGCGGACAAGCACAGGGTCTGCGTGAACATGCCGATGTCGAGGAGATGCAGGGGGCTGGGCTCGCCGTCCATGCAGACGATGGCGGCGGCCGGCGCGTCGAAGAAGCGCAGGCAGCGGCCGATGAAACTTTTCGGCTCCCAGCCCTGGCGCTCGAGAACGGGCGCCAGGGCGCCGCTCAGTTCGCGGGCGCGGGCCTGCCACGCGGGCATTTCCCGCCCGGCGTGCATGGGCACGCCCCGGCCCTGACGAAAGGCTTCGTCCATCTTCGCGCGCAGGGCGTCGAGGCGTTCTCCGGCGACGACATAGGCTTCCCACGGCTGGGCGTTTTTGGCCGAAGGCGAAAACGTGGCGTATTTCAGCACCGACGCGAGCAGCTCCGGCCCCGGCGGCGTGTTTTCGAAGGCGCGGCAGGACCGGCGCGCGGCGATGCCGGCCAGCAGTTCTGTAGATTTTTCATCGTTCATTTCGTGATTCCTCCTTGGGAAATCAATGATTCCCTTGAAAAATTATAACGCCGGCCGGGAACGCCGGCAAGCGGACGTTCGCGGCCTCCCGGCCGAAAACGGCGCCGCGAAGCCGCTCCTGCCGCGGTCTATGCCGTCGCCGCCCGCCTGCGTCCGGCAAACCACGCGCCGACGTCGTACAGGGGCACGTTGACCATCCATTCCTGCTCCCGGTACGGCGAAAGCGACGTGCGCACGCTGAGGGCGGGGCCGTATTTGGCATGGAAGGCTCTCAGGCTCTTGGCCTGAAGGTTCTCCGCCGCGAAAAGCGTAAAATATCAACAAAACTCGTCCGTAAAAGTGTAAAAAACTACATTTTTACGGACGAGTTTTTGTTGGCAGTCTGTCATGAGTTCTCGCACGAAGCCGAACGAGAGGGAGAGTTCCCTTCGCGCCGGCGTAACCGGGGCGAGGCGCGTGCATTTTTGCCCCGACGTCTTTTCGGTGTCGTTTTGCCGTGTCGCGCGGGCTGTCTTCTTGCCGCCGCCTGCCGCAGGCTATATAATCGTGGCGGAGCGTGCGGAACTGCCTGCGCGGACGGCGGGATGTCTTGCGCCGGAGCGGGCGGAAAATTTTTTCGGGGAGATGAAGCTGAATGATGCGTTTAAGATACTGGAGCGCGTTTTTGGCGGCCGCGGCGCTGGGCGCTGCCGTCCCGGCTTCGGCCGCGGCGCTGACGAAAGCGGAAGTGGAGGCCCGCTGGCAGCGGCTGACGGCGGCGCAGGAGGCCCGCGCGGCGGGCGAGGCGAAGGCGGCGGAGCTGCGCCGGACGCTCGACGGTCAGATTCTCGAGGGCTCTTTGTACTCGCTGTGGCGGCGCTGCGTCCGGGGCGAGGGGCCGCAGCGGCTGCAGGCGGCGTGGAGCGTTTTGCGCGTCCACGTGCCGGGCGGCGACCCGAGCCGCTGGGACGAGGTGGGCTCGTTCGAGCTGCCGTCGGAAACGCCGCGGGCGTTCATGGTGATCGACGCGCTCTATGCGGCGCTGATCGAACTGCCGCGCCGTGAAGGCGGCGAATGGCTGGCGGCCGGGCTGCTGCGCGATTTCGCGCGCTCGCCGCACGGGCGTTACGATTTTCTCGGCGTCTGTCCGGCCCCGGTGGCCGAAGCCGTGGCGGATATCGTGGCGCGCACGGGGCTGAGAGGAAACTGGCGGCCGCGCCGGGTGGTGGGGCGTCTGCCGATCGCCCGCCCGGTGCGCGGCACGGTCACCGACTCTTATGCGCGCGGCGAGGACATGCAGTTCCTCGACGGCGCGGGCATCCCGGCGGGCAACGGATTTTACGCCTGGGACCGGCCCTCGGGGCGGATCTACCGCATCAGTCTGCACGATCGTAAGCTGTTTTTCATTCCTGGTTTTTGAACGTCGGAGAAGATGAGAAAGGGAGTTGCGAAATGACGGAGAACGAAACGAAGGCATCGGGCATCGCCGGCGACGCGGGCTACGCGGCGCCGCTGTACGAAACGCGCGCGGAGGTGCCCGAGGCGGCGCGCTGGAAGCTGGAAGACATTTACGCCGCGCCGACGCAGTGGGAAGCGGAGGCGAAGGAAGCGGAAGCGACGGCGGCGGAACTGGCGGCCTGCCGGGGGCGCGTGATGGATTCGGCCGCGTCGCTGCTGAAGGCGATCACGCTGGACGAGCGTCTGGATTATCTGCTGGGGCGGCTGTACTGTTACGCGGTGATGCGCAGCCACGAGGACACGGCGGCGGAAGGGCCGAAGGCGCTGGCGGCGCGCGCCACGCAGCTGAGCGTTCGGGCGGCCGAGGCGTCGGCGTTCCTGTCGCCGGAGATCCTCGCCGCCGACGAGGCGAAAATCGAGACCTTTCTGGCGCAGGAGCCGAAACTGGAACTGTACCGCCTGATGCTGCGGCGCATCCTGCTCGAGAAAAAACACGTCCTTTCCGCCGAACAGGAAGCCGTCATGGCGGCGATGGGCGAGCTGGCCGGGGCGCCCGACGAGATCTTTTCCATGCTCACCGACGCGGACATGCAGTTCGGCGAGATCGCCGACGAAAAGGGCGAAAAGCGGCCGCTGACGCAGGAAAGTTACGGCCGCTACATCTCTTCGCCGGATCGCCGCGTGCGCCGCGAAGCGTTCGAGGGCATTCACCGGACGTTTGCGAAGTTCCGCAACACGCTGGGCGCGACCTATGCGGCCAGCGTCAAGAAAGACGCCACCTTCGCGCGCCTGCGCCGCTATGCTTCGGCGCTGGAAGCTTCGCTGTACGGCAACGAGATCCCCGTGTCCGTCTACGACGGGCTGGTCGCGGCGGTGAACGGAAAACTGCCGGCGCTGCACGAATACGTGGCGCTGAAGAAAAAAGCCCTCGGCGTGGAACGCATGGAGCCGTGGGATTTGTACGCCCCTTTCACGAAGGAACTCAAGCGGACGTTCAGCTACGAGACGGCGCAGAAGCTGGTGCTCGAAGCCGTCGCGCCTCTTGGCGAGGAGTACGCGCGGGCCATGCGGCGCGCTTTCAGCGAGCGCTGGATCGACGTGTACGAGAACCGCGGCAAGCGCAGCGGCGCCTATTCGTGGGGCTGCTGGGGCGTGCATCCCTACATGCTGCTCAACTACGGCGGCACGTTCAGCGACGTCTCGACGCTGGCCCACGAGGGCGGGCACTCCATCCACACGTGGATGTCCAACGCCGCCCAGCCGCAGGTCTACGCCGGCTACACGCTGTTCGTCGCCGAGGTGGCCAGCACGGTCAACGAGACGCTGCTGGCGGAGCATTTGCTCGGGAACACGCGCGACCGCGAGGAGAAGATCTTTCTGCTAAGCCAGCAGCTCGAGCTGATCCGCCTGACCATCTACCGCCAGACGCTGTTCGCCGAGTTCGAACGCGACGCGCATGCTCTGGCCGAAAAGGGCGAACCTCTGACGCCGGAGCTGCTGAACCGTATGTGGAGCAAGCTGTACACGCGCTACTATGGCGAAGAAGTCGGCGCCAATCCCGATCTGGCCGCGGAGTGGTCGCGCATCCCGCACTTTTACAATGCCTTTTACGTTTATCAGTACGCCACCAGCCTTGCGGCGGCGCTGGCGCTGGTCGACCGCATCCTCGCCGGCGGGCGCGCCGAGCGCGACGCCTATCTGAATCTGCTGCGGGGCGGCTGCTCGAAAGACCCGATCAGCCTGCTGCGCGACGCCGGCATCGATATGAGCACGTCCGAGCCGGTGGAGCGGGCGCTGGCCGTGTTCGAGCGCAAAACGGCGGAACTGGGGGAGCTGCTGCGGTAAAACGGCTTGCGGCGGCCGGACGCCGGGATTTTAACGGCGGGGATCCATTGCAATGCATTTAACGAAAAACGTTCGGCCGGACGCGCATGTCCGGCCGTTTTTTTGTGCTAGAATACTGTCAGGCAAGGTCCAAAATTCAGATAAAGAGGGGAGTCCTATGGATAAGCTGAGTCCCGTGGGCGTTTTCGATTCCGGAGTGGGGGGCTTTTCCGTCGTCAAGGAAATACAAAAAGTCCTGCCGGGAGAAGATGTGCTCTATTACGGCGACAGCGCCAACATGCCTTACGGCAACAGATCGGGCGAGGAGATCCTGCATCTGACGCGCCAGATCCTCGCGTTTTTGGAGCGGCGCGGCGTCAAGGCGGCGGCCGTGGCCTGCAACACGATTTCTTCGCTGATCGACCGGTACCGCGACGATTATCCGTTCAAGATTTTCAGCGTCATCGAAGCGGGCGCCGCTTCCGTGGCGACGCTGGACGCCGATTGCGTCGGCGTGATCGGGACCGTCTTCACGGCGCGGTCGGGGGCGTACCATCGCCTCATCAACGCCGTCCGGCCGGAAATGAAGGTCTACGCCCAAGGCTGTCCCAATCTGGCGCGCCTGATCGACGGCGGCGACCTTCGTCCCGAATCGATCGATCCCGAGCTGCGCGCGGCGGTGGAACCGCTGTTGGCACAAGCGCCGATCCGGCACCTGATCCTGGGCTGCACTCACTATCCGTTGGTTTCCGGGTATCTGAACCGTCTTTATCCGCAGCTGACGCTGATCGACCCCGCTCATGAGCAGGCGCTGGCGGTGAAGCGTTTTCTCGAATCGCAGGGGCTGCTCAACGACGCCGGCTCCGGCAGCCTGGAGCTGAACACGTCCGGAGACGCGGCACAGTACGCCGAAGCGGCGCGGCGCTTCGGCCTGAAGGAGCCGCGCGCGATCAACACCGTCGCGGCCGCTCAGCCGCTTTAGACAGAGGGCAAAAATGCCCTCCGCGCTCTCGACGGCGCAGGGGGCATTCCTGGTGGCGCCCAAACGCGCCGCCGCAACGATTGTCGAGCGCGGCCGTTCCCGACGGCCAAATCAGAGGAGGCTGGTTTTTGTGAAGATGAGAAGAGTTTTTTCCGCGATGATCGCCGTGTTTACCCTGGCGACGGCCGCTTGCGCCGCCGACGTGGCCCTGACCTCGATCGGCCAGGGGCCCGATGCGATGATGGTGAAAGTGGTTATGCGCGCCCTGAAGGTGGTTCCCGATTATGATGCGCTGATGAGGCCCGAAGCGCTGCAGAACCAAAAGGTTCTGGTCGCCGTCGTCGGCGGGAGTTCCAAGGGGCTTGGCGCGGCGGGCATCGACAAGGAAGAAGAAGTGGCGCGTGCGAAGGCCCTGCTCGACGCGGCCGCAAAGAAGGGCGTGAAGGTCCTGATCATGCACGTGGGCGGCGAGGGACGCCGCGGCACTCTGTCCGACCTGTTCATCAACGCGGCGGCTCCTTACGCCGACGGCATGATCGTCGTCGACGGCGGCAACTCCGACGGGGTGTTCGACAAGTACGCCGACGAAAGGAAGATCGTCATCCAGACCGCTCCCAACGTGAAGGGGACAAAGGAACCGCTGGGCAAGTTCCTCGCCGACTGGAACGTGGCTCAGTAAGGCGCGCCCATGGAGTGGTTCTGGCCGGAAGGTTTTTATACCTTCCTTATGATCGCAGTTTTCGCTTTTGGCGCTTTTTGCTGGAAGCTGCCTATCGCCGTGGCCATGGCTTCAGCCGCGATCGTGGGCGCGCTGGCCGGCGGCGAGGGGTTCCCGCTCCGTCATTTTGTGGAAGGCCAGTTCGGCTATCTGAACACGATCCTTGTGATCGCCACGGCCATGATCTTCATGAAGGTCATCCTCAGGATCGGACTGCTTGACGCGCTGTCGGCATGGCTGATTTGCAGGTTCCGCCGTTTCCCGGCGCTGCTCAGTATCGGCCTGATGCTGATTGTCATGGTCCCCGGCATGATCACCGGCTCGTCCACGGCTTCCGTGCTAACCACGGGGGCGTTGGTCGCGCCGGTGCTGATGGCGCTGGGAGTTGACAAGGTCAAGACGGGAGCGATCATCTCCATGGCCGCCCTGCTGGGAATGATCGCGCCGCCGATCAGCATTCCCGCGATGATCATTTGCGCGGGCGTCGATATCCCTTACGTGGGGTTCGCGCTGCCGTTGCTGATCTGCACGATGCCTCTGGCGGTCGTTTACGCGCTGACGATGATTTACCCCGCGATCCGTAAATGCGAAGACACGCAGGCCCTTGAAGGGCACCTGAAAACGATGGAGCGCGAGAAGCTCGGTTTCCGCCTCGCTCTGCCCGTGATCGTGCTGGTTGCGCTGTTTGTCGTCGAGCAGGCGCTGGCTTCCGTCTGGCCGGGCCTTGGCATGCCGCTGATCTTCCTCGTTTCCGCGGCGGCGGGATTTTTCGCGGGAGTGAAATGGAACTTCGTCGACACGGTCACCGAGGCGATCGACGACTGTCTGCCCGTGCTCGGCATCCTCATGGGCGTGGGCATGTTCATCCAGATCATGACGCTGGTCGGCGTGCAGGGCTTTATTGTCGTCTCGACGCTGAGCCTGCCGAGCTGGACGCTCTATCTCGGCATTGCGCTGATCATCCCGCTGTTCGGAGCGGTCTCGTCTTTCGGCGCTTCTTCTGTGCTGGGAGTTCCCTGTCTGTTGGCTATGCTCAGCAAGGATTCCGTCGTCGTCGCGGCGGCTCTCAGCCTTGTGGCTGCGCTGGGCGATTTGATGCCGCCGACGGCGCTGGCCGGTATTTTCGCCGCGCAGGTGGTTGACGAGGAGAACTATTTCAGGATCCTCAAAAAATGTCTCTGGCCGAGCTTCATCCTCGACGTCTGGGGCATTCTGATCATCATTTGCAGCAACGATATCGCTGCTTTGCTCAAATAGGGAGGGAGAGCCTGATGACGCTAATCTACAGAGGAATCGTGCTCTTCGTGCTGATCTTCGTGCTGCGCTGCATGTTCAAAGAGCGCTCGTTCTGGAAGCAGGTCACCGGCGCGATGGTGCTTATACCGCTGGTCCTCCGGCTGCTCATGATCAAGTAAGGAGGCCGGTGCGATGGAAGAGAGCTATAAGGTCAAAGGCAGTCCTTTCACGGCTGTCGTGCTGTGCGCCTTGGTCGGACTGATCTGCTGGCTGACAGCGCAGTCGTTCATGTCCATGTGGAAGGCGGATGTCTTTTATCCGGCGTCGGGATTCGAACGGCATATGCTGTCCGAATGGGAACCCGCCTTGAAGGGGACTCACGGCGACACGCCCGTTTACATTCAGAAAGGGGCCGAAGAGGGCGGCACGGTCTTCGTTATGGGCGGCACGCATCCTAACGAGCCTGCCGGCTATATGGGCGCCGTCATGTACCTTGAGCGCGCGCGGGTGAACAAGGGGCGCCTGATTGTGCTGCCCTGCGCCAATATGTCGGCGTTCACTCACAACTCGCCGCAAGACGCGGCGCCCCAGCGCTTCCACATTCCCCAGGAAGGAGGAAAGGCGCGGGTGTTCAAGTACGGTTCGCGAGCCACCAATCCAATCGACCAGTGGCCGGAGCCCGACGTGTATATCCACTATCCTTCCGGTCAGAAACTCGACGGCGGTTCGCGCAGCAATCTGAACCGTTCCTATCCCGGCACGAGGAACGACGGTCTGACGCAGCTGGTCGGCCTCGCCATCGTCGAACTGCTGAACAAGGAAAACGTCGATCTGGCGTTCGACCTTCATGAAGCTTCGCCGGAATACCCCGTCATCAATGCGACGGTCGCCCATGAACATTCCATGGAGCTGGCCGCGATGGTCACGATGGAACTCGAGATGATGGGCATTCCCATGCGGCTCGAACCTTCGCCGGTGAACTTTCGCGGTTTGAGCCACCGCGAGTGGGGAGATCACTGTCCGAATGTGATCCCGATCCTGATGGAAGCCGGTAATCCGGCGCAGGGGCGTCTGCGCGGCCACACCGATGAGGCGCTGGTGCTCACGGGGCACGACAAGGCCTACATGAAAGCCGCCAAGCTCGGCGTGCTGTTCATCCCCTACGAGGATCGGCAGCCGCTTGAATTGAGGACGGCTCGCCACGTCGCAGCCATGAGCAAGTACATCGAACTGCTTGGCGACGTGCGCCCCGGCAAGGAAATCGTCGTGGAGGGCATCCCTTCGTATGAAGAGATCAACGAAAAAGGGCTCGGCGCCTGGCTGGCTCCGGCGAGGTAGTTGTTTTATGGAGTTGGGTTTCAAGGCTGCGGAGCGCTTTGCAGCCTCAAAATACAAAGGAGGGAATGGTATGAAGAAGTTGGGCGCAACGTTGGCATTGGCTCTGGTCGCCGCTGCTGCATGCGGGGCCGGCGCCGCGGAGGTTAAGGATGTTTACGCCGAACATGGCATGGTGGCTGCGGCGCACGAACTGGCGGCCAAAGCCGGCGTCGAGATCCTGCAGAAGGGCGGCAATGCTATCGACGCGGCGGTCGCCACGGCTCTGGCGCTGAACGTCGTGGAATTCAACGCGTCCGGTATCGGCGGCGGCGGATTTATGACCTTCTATTCGGAAAAGACGAAAGACGTGATCTGCCTCGATTACCGCGAGCAGGCTCCCGCTTCGGCCACCAAGGATATGTTCGCGTCCGAGCAGGCCAAGAAGGAAAAGTGGTCGGCCTACGGCGGCAAGTCCGTCGGCGTGCCCGGCTGGCTGAAGGGCATGACCTACGCGCTCGAGAACTACGGCACCATGACCTTTGCCCAGGTTGCCGAACCAGCCATCCGTCTGGCCGAGGAAGGTTTCGTCACCGACCCGGCCCAGAAGGGATTCATTCAGGACCATTTCGAGACGCTGAACCAGTTCAACGAACCCGGCACGCTGCCTTTCTTCGACGAGGTCGGACTGCCCATCGAGGGCGGCACGCTTCTGAAACAGCCGGCGCTGGCCAAAACGTTCCGCCTGATCGCCGAGAAGGGGATCGACGTGTTCTACAAGGGCGAGATCGGCGAGGCCATTTGCAGGGCCGTGGAGCGTACCGGCGGCAAGATGACCATGGAGGATCTTGCCAGCTATCGGATGTACGTTCGCAAGCCCGTCGTCGGCACCTATCGGGGCTACCGGATTTATTCCGTGCCTCCCGCGTCGTCCGGCGGCACGCATGTGGTCCAGCTGCTCAACATCATGGAAAACTACGACGTCAAGAACCTGGGATTCAAGTCCGCGAAGAAGGTTCATGTCTTCGGCGAGGCGACGAAGATGATGTTCGCCGACCGCAGCAAGTACATGGCCGACACGGCTTACGCCAAAGTCCCGCTGGCGGGGCTGCAGTCCAAGGAATACGCCAAGGAAGAAGCCGGCAGGATCACCGACGCGATCGTCGACAAGCCGGAAGCGGGCGATCCCTGGAAGTACGACACGGCGGAGAAGACTTCTTTCCTCGGCGGCATGGGAGACGAGCGTTTCTCGACTTCCAGCTTCTCAGTGGCCGATCAGTTCGGTAACGTCGTCACTTCGACCAACACGATCAACTTCTTCATGGGGTCTTCCGTGTTCGTGCCCGAGTACGGTTTCCTGATCAACGACGAGATGGACGACTTCGCTTCCAATCCGGAAAGCGTCAACGCCCCCGAACCCGGCAAGCGGCCTTTGTCCTGCATGAGCCCCACGATCGTGCTCGATCCCGAAGGGCGTCCTTTCATGAGCATCGGTTCGCCCGGAGCGACCCGCATCATCACCGCCGTGGCCCAGTGCATCATGAACGCCGTCGACCACGGCATGACGATGGACGAGGCGATCGAAGCGGCGCGCTTCCATAATCAGAGCGGCAACGAAATGAGAACCGAAAACGATCGCTACGACAAAGCGCTTCTTGACACGCTCGAACTGATGGGCTACAAGATCTCGCTGCAGGAACCGCTGTACACGGGCGGCGCCCAGGGCATCATGTTCAACTGGAACGCCAAGGGCACCGACAAGTTCCTCAACGGCGGCGCCGACAGCCGCCGTTTGGGAGCGGCCGTCGGCTTCTAGCGGAAAAACGCGATCCGGATATCGATCGATGAACAAAGCGCGGAGAACCGACGGTTCTCCGCGCTTTGTTGTTTGCGGCGGCGCCGGGATCCTTTGGGGAGCATGATTTCCCGTTGCCGAAAGGGTTTGCGGCAATGGAGCGAGGCGCCCCGGTCGAGGCTCTTTCATCTCCGCGCCGGGAATATTCCGGGCGTCGGTTTCGCGAGTCGTGGCGGAGACGCCGCGACGCATATAATACCGCGTGATTTTATAGAAGCTGACATTCTCGTGGGGAATGTTCTGTAAAATGTGGAACTCGCCGCGCCGTCGGGGAGGAATAACACGACAGGAAATCGCATAACGCCGCTTGAAATGTCTCTCATACAAGGGACGTTTGCTATTGTATACTTTGGTTCGGGGACTTCTCAAAGCCGGGTTAAAAATGTATAATAACGCCAAGGGGAAGATTCATTTCTCTGAAGATTCATATCTTATTCTGTGGAGGGGATACGGATGAAGAAATCAAGAGTTTTGGCAGTTGCGCTCGCGGGGCTTTTTGCCGCTTCGACGGCTTTCGCGGCCAGCCAGTTCATCATGGGCACGGGCGGCACGTCGGGGACCTATTATCCTCTGGGCGGCGCCATCTCCCAGATCATCACCGACCATTCCGACGGCAAGGTCGCCTGCGTAGCCCAGGCGACGGGGGCTTCCGTCGAGAATCTGAATCTGCTCAACGCCGGCGACATCGACCTGGCTCTGGTGCAGAACGATACTGCCGATTACGCCAAGCGCGGCGTGATGTTCTTCAAGGCGCCGCTGGCGAACGTGACCGGCATCTGCCGCATTTATCCCGAGCACATTCAGGTTGCCGTCAACGCCGACAGCGCCATCAAGTCGCTGGAGGACTTCAAGGGCAAGAATATTTCCGTCGGCGCGCCCGGCTCCGGCAACGAAGCGAACGCCCGCCAGATTTTCGGCGAGATCGGCCTGTTTGACGGCGCCAATTACGTAGGGTTTACGCCTCACTTCCTGTCCTACGCCGAGGCGACGTCGCACTTCAAGGATCGCCTGATCGACGGTTTCACCTTCACGACCGGCGCGCCCAACTCGGGCATTCAGGAGATCGTCACGTCTCAGCCGCTGCGGTTCCTCGAGATCAAGGGCAAGCTTCGCGACGACATCATCGCCAAGTATCCGTTCTTCGCTCCGGCCGTGATCGAGAAGGGCACGTACAGCGGCCTTGACCACGACGTCGAGACCATCGCCGTGCAGGCCTGCCTTGTGGCCCGCCGCGACATGTCGGAAGACGAGGCCTACGCCGTCACCAAGGCCATTTTCGAGAACCTCGAAGCGCTTGGCAACGCGCACGCCAAGGGCAAGAATCTGACGCTCGAGCACGCTCTCGACGGCATGACGCTTGACATTCACCCCGGCGCCCTCAAGTATTACAAGGAGGTCGGCCTGGTCAAGTAGGCAGGGCTCGGAAGTCTGGAGCTTTCCCAAGCGGAAGGAGTCGGAAGGCTCCTTCCGCTTTTTCAGGAAAAAGCGCGGCTTTTCATTCTGCCGGCGGCGTGCGGAGGAGAGGACGAGAGGACGAGAGGACGTGAACATGAAAAAATCCCTGGGGCGTGTGTCTCTTTTCATCTTTTCGCTTGTGGCTGTCGCGGGGATCCTGTTTTGCGTGCCGCAGCAGTATCTGACCGTGACGGATGAACGGGGAGCGGTGGTTTATCTGCGTCCGGTAAAGCTGGGAGAGCGCTACACGGTGCGTTTTATCCATTCGGTGGCGCGGCGCCCGGTGGACGAGATCTACGAGATCGCCCCGGACTGCTCCATTCTGCGCGAAACGGTTTACGACATGATGGGCGCGGGGCTGCCGACGGGGCCTCTGGATGGCCAGACGTTCACGGTCGAGGACGGCGCGTATCGCATCAGGGGCTTCCATCTGAGGCTCCCCGCCGTGACCTACCGCATCAGCAAGGTCGCGGCGGATCACACGCTGTTTGTCGGCACGGATGAATTCAAGCTGAAACATTGGGTGTCCGCTCCGGGGAAGCCGCTGACGTTCTCGGTCCACGAAGGAAATCTGTCCGAACTGCTGAAGTTTAAATGTCGGAACATGCTGTGGAGAGTATAAGGGGGTATGGGAATATGGATGAAATGAGGAAAGAGTCAGGCGCGACGGAGCTGCTGCAGGAGAAAAAGCAACTGAATGCCGACACGGTGGCCGGCGACCAGAGCGCAGTCCAGGAAAATCTCGAAAAGTACGACACGGAATCGCGTTATCGCCGTCCGGACGGCTTCTGGGGCAAGGCGATCAAGCTCATCTGCATCGTCTTTTCTCTGTTCCAGTTCTATACGGCCGGTTTTGGCGTGCTGCCGGCCCAGATTCAGCGTCCCTTGCACGTGTTCTTCACGTTCGTGCTGATTTTCCTGCTGTATCCTTCGTTCGCGTCGTTCTCCAGAAAGACGATGCATTGGCTCGACGTGCTGCTGGCCGCTCTTGCCGGTTCGACGATGATTTATCTTGTCGTCAATTACGAGGCGATTCTGTACCGCGGCGGGCTGCCGACGACGCTCGACCTGATCTTCGGCGCTCTGGCGATTCTGTTCACGTTCGAAGCGGCGCGCCGTATCGTCGGCCTGCCGATCGTGCTTGTCGCGCTGGCCTTCGTGCTCTACGCCCATTTCGGCAAGGTCATGCCCGGCTTCCTCGCTCACCGCGGTTTCAGCTGGACGCGCATCGTCAATCATATGTACCTGACCACTGAAGGGATTCTCGGCTCGCCCGTCGGCGTCTCTTCGACCTTCGTCTTTATGTTCATCCTGTTTGGCGCTTTCCTGAACAAGACCGGGCTGGGCAAGTTCTTCATCGATCTGGCCCTTGCCGCGGCCGGCCATCAGGCCGGCGGCCCGGCCAAAGTGGCCGTCATCTCGTCGGCGTTTTTCGGCACGATTTCCGGCAGTTCCGTGGCCAACACGGTGACGACGGGAACGTTCACGATCCCGTTGATGAAGAGCATCGGCTATCTGCCGCACTTCGCCGGAGCGGTCGAGGCGGCGTCGTCCACGGGCGGCCAGCTGATGCCTCCGATCATGGGGGCGGCGGCTTTCATCATGTCCGATTTCATCGGCGTGCCCTACATCACGATCGCCATTGCCGCCGTGCTCCCCGCCCTGCTGTACTACATGGCCGTGTTCGTCATGATCCACATGGAAGCCAAGCGCCTCGGTCTGCGGGGGCTGCCCAAAGAGCAGCTGCCCAACACGAAGAAGATCTTCCTGGCCGGCGGGCACCTGCTGATCCCGCTGTTCGTCATCGTTTACATGCTGATCAAAGGCTATACGCCGCTGAAGGCCGCGTTCTACAGCATTCTCTGGACGGTGGCCGTGGCCATGTGCCGCAAGAACACGCGCATGAGGCTGAGCGACATCGTCGCCGCTTTCGACGAAGGCGCCCGCAGTGCCCTTGGCGTGGCCGCGGCCTGCGCCTGCGCCGGCCTCGTGATCGGCTCCGTGACGCTGACCGGCATCGGCCTGAAGCTCGCCAACGGCATCGTTTCGCTGGCCGGGGGGCACCTGTTTTTCACGCTGGTGCTGACGATGGTCACTTCGATCCTGCTCGGCATGGGGCTGCCCACGACCGCCAAGTACATCGTGCTGGCCTCGATGGCCGCGCCCGCCATTCAGAAATTCGGCGTGCCCGTGCTGGCGGCGCACATGTTCATCTTCTACTACGGCATCATCGCCGACCTGACGCCGCCGGTGGCGCTGGCGGCCTACGCCGGCGCCGGCATCGCCGGAGCCAACCCGATGCGCACCGGTTTTACCGCCCTGCGTCTGGCCGTAGCCGGATTTTTGATTCCCTATTTCTTCGTCTACAGCCCCGAGCTGCTGATGATCAACGCCTCCGTCGCCAACACCACTGTGCCGGCCGCGACGGCGATCGTCGGTACGGTGTTGCTGTCCTTCGCGGCGGCGGGGTACTGGCTGCGCAATCTGAATTTGTTCGAGCGCGCCGTGATCTTCGCCGCTTCGCTGCTGCTGATCCAGCCCGGCTGGATCACCGACGTGGTCGGCGCCGGCGTCGGCGCGGCGATGTATCTGCTTCAAAAGATGACGTTGAAAAACAAAGCGTAACTGTTGCGTTCAATCCGGACCGGCTGCTGGGCAGCCGGCCCGGATTTTCTGTCGCAGCCCCGGCGCGGAAATTTCACCCTCTCGGGTGATGCGGGCGTCTCGTTTCATGGTAGGATACGGATGGCGGCGGCGCGCCGGAGCTCCGTGCGACGCGAAAAAACACCAAGAATATGCCGTTTTAGATAGTATTTTATTTAATATTATGCATTGAGGAAAAGGTTTCGGAATGATAAGATTCAACTCGGTAGTGCGCCTTTCGTAAGGAGGGCTGATGTGGTTCTTGCCGCAGGGCGAGACGAATATTTGAAAGGTGGAATATCTTATGAAGAAATTCCGTTCCGTTCTGGCCGCTTCGGCGGCGTTGGCGCTCCTGGTGTCTTCTGCGTTCGCTGCTCCCCGGCCGGGCGATCTGACGACCGGTCTGGTTGGCGGCGGCGACTGGGCCGCGTTCGGACTGCGCGACGCGCAGGCGCTGCTTAACAAACCGGCGGATTCTCTGCTGATGCGCGCCATGAAAATGCTGCCCGCCGAGCAGGTGAAGAACTACGCCGACAAGGCCGGCAGCTTCGACGTGCGCATCGCTCTGAAGTCGAGCCTCGACGAGGTCGATAAGCTGGCTCTGGCGATGGAGATGAAAGCGCCCCTGACCGCCGAGGATTTTGCGGCCGCCGGCAATTTCAAGGCCCCCGAGTTCACGGTGACCGCTCCCGAAGGCACGACCGTCACGCCGCTGGGCACGGTTGACTCCGAGGACGGCTCCATCGGCCTGATTTATTTGGCGACGCTGGAGCGCGACGGCGCCAAGTACCTGATCGGCGCGAGCGGCGATCCCGCCAACCTGGCCGTGATGGCCGGCGCTCCCGAGAACAGCGCCGTGGTGACGGCCCGCACGCCCGCCAACGTTTGGGCGCAGATGCAGATCTCGGCGGAGACGCTGGCCAAGATGGACGCGCCGCTGCCGCAGCCGCTCAGCCTCGAACTGGGGCTTGACGACACGGCGACGTCCGTGAAGGCGATGCTGTGGAGCAACCTTGTGGACGAGATCGGCGCCCTGATCGGCAAAGATCTGCGCGCCGTGCTCAACGGCGGCGCCGCGGCCAAAGCGCCGCTGGTCTGCGGCTCTTCGCCGCTGGCCGCTCTCGTGAACCTGTCCGCTTCCTTCCTGCCGGAGAACTTCAAGCTCGCCGACCTGATCGCCGACGCGGACATGCTCAAGGAAGCCGAGTCAGAAATCAATGGAGCCATTGGCGCCGTCGGCCTTGAGTGGGCGGACGTCGTCAAGATCCTGCGCGGCAACGTCACGCTCGGCGTGGCCGGCAAGCTGGCCGCTCCCATGGTGGGCGAAATCCCCGGCCTGTACCTGCACGTTTCCGACATCGACGCCGCCAAGGCGGCCGCGCTTGCCAACATGCTCGCCGAGCAGGGCAAGATGGTGGCCGGCGAACCGGCCGCCTACGACGCGGACGGCTGGAAGGGCTTCGCGTTCGCCGCGCCCGTCTCGGTCCTCGTCGCCAGCGGCGAAAAGGGCCTGCTGATCGCCGGCATGAACGCCGATCAGTTCGGCCAGGCCGCGGAAGCGGTTTCCGGCCTTGCGGCGGCGCTCGAGCCCCGCAACGTGGCGCTCGGCTTCGACATCAAAGTCCTGCAGCCCGTGCTGAAGAAGCTGTTCACCGACTTCGGCGACAGCGTCATGCCGGCGCTGGGCGGCGACGACGCAAAGGGCATCGTCTCCATGGTGCTGGATAACATGGGCATGGTCGACGCGATCAACCTGGTCAACGCCGACGCCGATACGCTCGTGCTCGAAGTGACGCCCAACGCCGAAATGGTGGGCGCGTTCCTGCCCGCGGCGCAGTAAAAACGTTCCCTCAGCGCGTTTCAAGAAGCAAAAAGCAAACGAACCGCCCCGCTGAAATTTCAGCGGGGCGGTTCGTTTGCTTGGCGCGCCGTTTATTTGATCTGTTTGCCTTCGGCGTAGAGCTGGACGATGTTGAGGATGACCTTGACGCTTTTTTCCATGGCGCCGACCACGGCGTACTCGTACTTGCCGTGGCAGTTGTAACCACCGATGAAGAGGTTGGGCGTGAGCAGGCCGCGGAAGGAGAGCTGCGAGCCGTCGGTGCCGCCGCGGGCGGCGATGATTTTCGGCGTGACGCCGGCCATCTCGTAGGCCTTGAGCGCGGTGTTGACGATGTCCATGCGCTTCTGCAGCGGCACGGCCATGTTGTAGTACTGGTCGTGCATTTCCAGCTCGGCCAGTTCGCGGCCCCAGCGTTCGTTGAGCTGGCGCACGAGCAGCCGGAAATGTTCCTTGCGCGCCTCGAATTTGGCGGTGTCGTGGTCGCGGATGATGTAGGTCATTTCCGCTTCTTCCACGCCGCCTGTGATCTCGGTCAGATGGTAGTACCCCTCGTACAGTTCCGTGTGGGGCGGCGTCTCGGCGGGCGGCAGCGAGGCGGCGAACTCCATGGCCACCATGGCGGCGTTGATCATCTTGTTCTTGGCGGTGCCGGGATGGACGGCGACGCCCTTGATCTTCACGTGCGCTTGGGCGGCGTTGAACGTCTCGTAGGAGAAGGTGCCCGTGCCGCCGCCATCGACGGTATAGGCGAAATCGGCGCCGTATCTGTCGAGATCCCACAGCTTGGCGCCGTGGCCGATCTCCTCGTCGGGGCAGAAACAGACCACGATCTTGCCGTGCTTGAATTCGGGATGCCGCGTCATGTATTCGACGGCGGTCATGATCTCGGCGACGCCGGCTTTGTCGTCGGCGCCGAGCAGCGTCGTGCCGTCGGTGACGATCAGCGTTTCGCCTTTGTGGTCGTTCAGCTCGGGGAAGGTTTTCGGCGACAGCACCACGTTTTCCGCGGCGTTGAGCACGACGTCGCCGCCGTCGTAGTTTTCGACGAGGCGGGGCTTGACGTCCTTGCCGGTCACTTCGAGGGCCGTGTCGATGTGGGCGCAAAAGCCGATGGCGGGCGCGCCTTCGCAGTTGGCGGGCAGGACCGCGCAGACGTACGCGTTTTCGGTGACCGTCACGTCGCCGAGGCCGAACGAACGCAGCTCTTCGCCGAGAGCTTTGGCCAGATCGTGCTGGCAGGGCGTGCTGGGCACGCAATTCTGCCCTTCGGCCGACTGCGTGTTGATTTTGACGTAACGGATAAAACGATCAACCAGTGAAGACATATAAAGATCCTCCTTCGAAAGATCAGCGAAAAATTGGCGGCGCGGAACTATTCTACCGCAAAAAAACGGCGTCATCAAAAAAGGGCCTGTGCGCGTCACAGGCCCTTTGTCGGAACGTATTTAACGGGCGTACTGGATCTTGCCGGTGAAATGGCAGGCCACGAAATGGTTCGGCTCGTACTCGTTCAGCTCGGGCGACTGCTGGCGGCAGACGTCTTGGGCGAAACGGCAGCGGCCCGCGAAGCGGCAGCCCTTGGGCGGATTGACGGGGCTGGGGACGTCGCCTTCGAGGATGATGCGGTCGCGCTTCTGTCCCACCTTGGGGATGGGAATGGCCGACAGCAGCGCCTGCGTGTAGGGGTGCAGCGGCTTCTTGAAGGTCGTCCTGTAGTCCGTCAGCTCCACGATCTTGCCCAGGTACATGACGGCGATGCGGTCGGACAGGTGTTTGACCACGCTGAGATTGTGGGAGATGAACACGTAGGTGTAGTTGTTCTCCTTCTGCAGCTGGTTGAGCAGGTTGAGCACCTGCGCCTGGATGCACACGTCGAGGGCGGAAACGGGTTCGTCGAGGACGATGAACTCGGGATCGAGCGCCAGCGAGCGGGCGATGCCGATACGCTGGCGGCGGCCGCCGTCCAGTTCGTGGGGATAGGCGCCGATCAGGCGGCGCGCCAGACCGACCGTGTCCATCAATTTGGTGATGCGGTCGTTCATTTCCTTGCGACTGGCGCAGAACTTGTTGACGATCAGCGGTTCGGCGATCAGCTCGGAAACGGAGAGGCGGGGGTTCAGACAGGAATAGGGGTCCTGGAAGACGATCTGGACCTTCTTGCGCATTTCCTTCATTTCGCCCTTGCTCAGGCCGACGATGTCGCGTCCCCAGAACTTCACTTCGCCGGACGTGGGTTCCAGCAGGCGGATCATGGCGCGGCCCAGCGTCGACTTGCCGCAGCCGGATTCGCCGACCAATCCCAGCGTCTCGCCGCGGTTGACGAAGAACGAAACGTCGTCGACCGCGTGGAGCAGACCGCGCGGCGTGTTGAAGTACTTCTTCAGGTGGTTGACAACTACCATTGGCTGGGTGTTCAGCTGTTCAGTCATAGTCATCGGCCTCCTTTAGTCGTTCTTCAGCGCCGCCGTGCGCACGGGGCAGGCGACGAAATGTCCGGGAACCACTTCGGTCATTTCCGGCGCGTTTTTGGAGCAGTCCTCCGTCGCGTAGGGGCAGCGGGGATGGAAACAGCAGCCCGAGGGCAGATTGGTGGGATCGGGCATCAGGCCGTGGATGACTTTCAGCTCTTCCTGCTCCGATTCGAGGTCGGGCAGCGAGTTGAACAGCCCTTCCGTGTAGGGGTGCAGGCGGTTGTTGTAGATCATTTCGGTCGTGCCGTACTCGACGACGCGCCCGGCGTACATGATGGCCACCTTGTCGCACATCTCGGCGACGATACCCAGGTCGTGGGTGATCATGATCATGGACGTCCTGAACTTTTCCTTGAGCTCGTGCATCAGTTCGAGCACCTGCGCCTGAATCGTCACGTCCAGAGCCGTGGTCGGTTCGTCGGCGATCAGCAGTGTCGGGTCGCAGGCCAGCGCGATGGCGATGACGACGCGCTGCTTCATGCCGCCCGAGAACTGGTGCGGGAAGGCGACGCCGCGCTCGCGGGGGATGCCGACCAGCTCGAGCATGTCGCCGGCGCGTTTGAGCGCGTCGGCCTTGGTGCCTTTCTGATGCAGCTCCACCATTTCGGCGATCTGCTCGACGACGGGGACGACGGGATCGAGCGAAGTCATGGGATCCTGGAAGATCATGGCGATCTTGCCGCCGCGGATGGCGCGCATCTGGCTTTCGGGCTTGCTGAGCAGGCTTTCGCCTTCGAAGACGATGTCGCCGGAAATGATCTTGGCGGGCGGCATGGGCAGCAGGCGCATGATGCCCAGCGCGGTGGTCGTCTTGCCGGCGCCGGTTTCGCCGACGAAGCCCAGCGTCTCGCCGGGCGCCAGTTTGAGGTTCAGACCTTCGACGGCGTGGACGCGGCCGCTCTCGGTGACGTAGTGGATCGTCAAATCCTTGATCTCGAGGAGCAAATCTTTGTTTTCGGACATGAGCGGCTCCTCCTTAGCGCTTCAGCTTGGGATCCAGGGCGTCGCGAAGACCGTCGCCGAGGAAGTTCAGGGCCAGAATCGTGAGCATGATGGCCAGGCCGGGATAGAGCGTCAGATGCGGGAAGTCGCGGATGTACTGACGCCCGCCGGAGAGCATGGCGCCCCATTCGGGATTGGGCGGCTGGATGCCCAGCCCGATGAACGACAGCCCGGCCGCGTTGAGGATCGCCGAGGCGACGCCCAGCGTGGACTGGACGATGATCGGGGCCATGCTGTTGGGAATGATGTGGCGCAGGATGATGCGCAGATCGGACGAGCCGACGGCGCGGGCCGCTTCGACGTACTCCATGCCGCGGATCGAGAGCACCGAACCGCGCACGATGCGCGCGTAGTTGGGAACGGCGGAAATGCCGACGGCGATCATCAAGTTATACAGACCAGGACCAAGGGCTGCGGCGATGGCGATCGCCAGTAGCGTCTGAGGAATAGCCAGCAGCACGTCCATGACGCGCATGATCACGTTGTCGAGCGTGCCGCCGTAAAAGCCGGCGAACGCGCCGAGCAGGCCGCCGACGACCAGCGAAATGCCGACGGCGATGAAACCGACCTGCAGCGACACGCGCGCGCCGAAGATCAGGCGGCTGAGAATGTCGCGCCCAAACTCGTCGGTGCCGAGCCAGTATTGGGCGGACGGCAATTCAAACATATGGAGAAGATTCTGTTTGGCAAAAGGATAAGGCGCCAGCCAATTGGCAAAGACAGCGCAGAACACCAAAAGCAGGATAAAACCCAGCCCAAACATAGCCAACGGACTCTTGCTCAGGCGGTGCATGACTTCAGCGAAGGGGCCGCGCTGTTTGCGTACTTGAGTCTCTGTGACGTTCAATTCGGCCATCGTATGAGCCTCCTCTATTTGTATTGCGCCTTAATACGCGGATCGACATAGGCATAGAGAATGTCAACCAACAGGTTGACAATGCTGAACGCTGTTGCGACGAAAAGCACGGCGCCCTGAACCATAGGATAATCGCGGGCCATAATCGATGTGACCATCAGACGTCCCAGTCCGGGAACGGCAAAGATCGACTCGGTCAGCATTGCGCCGGAGAGCAGATGCCCAAACTGCAGGCCGACAATCGTCATGACGGGGATCAGCGCGTTATGCAGCGCGTGGCCCCAGATGACGACGCGTTCGGTCTGTCCCTTGGCGCGCACCGTGCGGATGTAGTCGGCGCGGATGACCTCGAGCATCGAGGAGCGGGTCATACGCGTCACCATGGAGATAGCCTGTGCCGACAGCGCAAACGAGGGTAGGATCATTGCCTTGAACGTGTCGAAGCCTGACGAAGGAAGCCAGCGCAACTTGACGGAAAACAGCAGGATCAGCAGCAAGCCCAGCCAGAATACCGGCATCGACAGACCGATCATGGCAAAAATCATGGTGATCGTATCGAACACCGAGTATTGCTTGATGGCGGATATAATTCCGCACGGAAGGCCAATGATAACGGCGATGATCATTGCAAAACCGGACAGTTTGATCGTCGCTGGAAAAGCGGCCATCAGCTCTTTCATGACAGGGGTCTTGGAGGAATAGGAGCGGCCGATGTCGCCTTTAACGACAGCCTTGTAGATGTATTTGCCGAAACGGATCCAGAAGGGGTCGTTCAGGCCTTCTTTTTCTCTGAACTCCTGAATTGCCTGCTCCGTTGCAAGGTCGCCAAGCACCATCTTGGCCGGATCGCCGGGGGTCAGGTACAGCAACAGAAAGACGCAAAAAGCTACGCCGACAAGCACTGGGATGAGAAAGAGCACGCGGCGAAAGATGTAGCGTAACATAATCTGACCTGCCTTTCGTAAAAATAGGATCGGGGCGAAAAGAACCCCACAGAGGAACGTTGTTCCAGAGGAAGTGACTCACAATCAAAAAAACAGGGGAAATTGGGAAATTTCCCCTGTTTACTCTCACAGGACGCCACAGCAAAGGCTGTGATCTCTGATATCGATATTAGTCCTCGAAATACACGTCACGGAACGAATGAGTTTCATTGCCGGCGGGCTTGAAACCTTTGACGTTCTTCTGCGAACCGGCAACCGACTCGTCGTTGTGCAGGAAGACCATCGGACAATAATCGTTGATCTCCAGCTGAGCCTGCTTGTAAACCTCGGCGCGCTCCGGTCCGTCGGGCGTCTCGCGGCCTTTGGCGAGAAGTTCGTCAAGCTTGGGGTCGGAACTGAAGGTGTAGTTGGAACCGGCGTTCGTCTCCAGCAGACCGCTGATGGCGAAGTTGGGATCGGGCACGGAAGAGACCCAACCCAGTTCGAACATGTCGTGCTTCTTTTCCTGCAGGCCGTTCAGATAAGCGCCCCACTCCAAAACCTTGATCTCGGCCTTGATGCCGACCTCTTCAAGCTGAGCCTGCATGATCTGCGCCATGTCGATGCGTTCCTTGCGCTCGTTCGTCCAAATCTCGCAGTTGAAGCCATTGGGGAATCCCGCTTCGGCCAGAAGCTTTTTGGCCAGCTCAAGATCCTGCTTGTGCTCAGGCACCTCGTTGCCGATCGAATAAGTGATGGCGATGGGGACCAGCGTGGTGGGAACCATACCGACCTTCGCCAGTTTTTCCCACACGGCCTTGTGGATCAGCGTCGTATCGAGGGCGGCTCTGATGGCCTTGCGGACGCGAACGTCGCTGAAGGGGGCCTTTGTGCAGTTAAAGCCAAGGTATGTGATCGAGGACTGCGGCTCTTTGTAGAGCGTCAACTGATCGTTGTCGCGGATGCGGTTGATGTCGTTGCCGATGATGGGATAGGCAATGTCGATTCCCTTGGTTTCAAGCTCGATCGTGCGGTTCGTGGGCTCGGGGATCGCGCGCACTTCGAGATACTTGTAGGAAGGCTTCTTACCCCAGAAATCGTCGAAGCGCTCCAGAACGTACTTATTGCTCTTCTGCCATTCGACAAACTTGAAAGGCCCCGTCCCTACGGGAGCGGATCCCGGGGTGCCATAGCTGTCGCCGGCGGCCTCAGTCGCCTTTTCGTTGATGATGGAGCCCCAGCTGTGGGTCAGAGAGCCGAAGAAAGAATAATCCGGCTTCTTCAGAACGATGACAACGGTATAGTCGTCGAGAACTTTGACGTCGGCCACATTCTGCGAATAGGTTTTGATCTTCGCGCCCTTGTCGGTGGTCGCGCGCATGATCGTATATCTCACGTCGCTGGCCTTCAGCTCCTCGCCGTTGTGGAACTTGACGCCCTTGCGCAGGTTGAACTTGTACTCGGTGGGAGAGAGAAATTCCCAGCTCTCCGCAAGGCCGGGAACCAGTGTGCCGTCGCTGTCTCTGAAAATCAGCGTGTCGTACAGCTCGAAGCAGCAGCGCGAGCTGGGAACGTCATTGTGGCCGATAGGGTCCATCGTGGTGGCGTCGTACTGATCGGCGACGATCAGACGATCCTTGGCCGCGAAAGCGGTGCTGGCCGCCACGCCGAGAACGAGGGCCGCGAGAGCCAGAATGGTGCTTTTCTTCATGTAATGCCATCTCCTTCGATAGGATAAGAGCACTGAAAGCCAAACTGCCGTCCCGTCTCCCGCCAGCGCCCGCCGGGGACGGGATGGCGACATCGCGTCGCCGCCGCGCGGTCTGTCCCGCAGACCGCTTTGTTTCTCGATCCGCTTTCCGTCTTGTTCGTGTCCAAAGAAACGATCGCCGACGGTGCTCTTCCGAATGTTATTTATTGTTAGGAAAGCACGGCGAAAGACAGAAAATTTTCATGTGAATAATTATGCCTTATTCGGGGCTCGTCGTCAAGAAGATATAATTTTTAACTTGTCAAAGACAAGAAGTCAAAATTGCGCGAATATTTTCAAGGAGACTCCCGACGCTTTGAACCTGCTTCTTCGATGAACTCTTTCCCGCTTCTGAGGCGTCGGCCGTCCATATTTACGGGAATGTATCTGTTTGTCTTAACTAATCAATGGATTGTTCAATAACTTTGTCAAGAGTCCGCTTCGAAATCATGCCGGGCAATGACCGATCGTCAATCGGAAAAGCAATCTCCCGTTTTTAAAGGCCGTCTCCGCGGATCGGAGCTAATCCTAATTCTTGTAACATGGTTTTCTGGACGCTGCGGGGGAGTCCTGTCGCACAGGACTCCCCCGCAGCGCCCTTGCGTTCGGCTTTTTAATTAAGAAATAGTATGAAACGGTGAAGCCGTCGAGAGCCAGGGACGGCGCGTTCTTCAAGGGAATTTGACATTCTGCCAACTTATAAATTAAAATGAGTTGTCACGATCTCTGAAAAATTTTTCCGCAATGGATATTGCCGTACAAAAACCACCAGAAGAGGGGATTTCCATGAGGAAGGGGCATGGGCAGCCCGTTTATTCCAAAATCGCCTTTGATCTCGCCGTCAAAATTGCCAGCGGCGAGCTCAGGGAAGGGACGAAGATCACCGGACGCTCGTTGATGGGGACGCAGTACAAGGCGTCTCCGGAGACGATCCGGCGCGCGCTCTGGCATCTGAACGACGTAGGGGTCATTTCGACGCAGGACAACGTCGGTTCGACCGTCGTGTCCCGAAGCCATGCCGTGGAATATGTCGAGCATCGCCGGCTCGACAACGATCTGCTCGCTCTCAGAGCGCGGCTTGACGCCATGATCGCGGCGCGGGACGAGCTTAATCGAGACATCGACGCGACGCTTGGGCAGATCCTTGAACTGACTCAGCGTTTCCGGGACAGCGACCGGCTGCACATGTTCACGTTCAGGATCGGCGGAACTTTCCCCGCTCTGGGGGTCAGCATCCGCGATTTTCAGTTCCGGCAAAAAACCGGCGCCACGATCGTGGCGATCAGGCGGGACGATGAAACCATACTGTCGCCGGAGCCGTCGACGGAATTCAAGGTCAACGACGTGCTGATCGTCGCGTGCGGGGTGCAGCATATCGATAAAGTCCGCGAACTCATGGAGGACGGCGTTCCCAAGGCCCGCTGCAAAAGTTGAAGGGCGACGGGACGAAGCCATTTTTTCGGAGAGTGACGCGCTTCTTCGCGAACTCCTGGGCGCTGGGGAGGGGCCGCTTTCGGGGCGGTCTGTCTCCCGTCGCCATCGGCGCTCCGGAGGATCCGAAACCCATGAAAAGGAGGACATCATGAAAAAGACGACAAGATCGCTGCTGCTCTTGGCAATGCTCCTGCCGTGTGTGTCGGCGGGATGCGCCGCCGGCGGCACTGCGACGGGGAAAGAGAAAACCGCTCTCACATTCGCCGACGTGGGCTGGGATTCCATCAAACTGAACAACGCGTTGGCCGGATTGATCGCGGAAAAAGTTTTCGGGTACACGTGGCAGGAAACGCCGGGTTCCACGCCGATCTCCCATGAGGCCCTGCTGAAGGGAGAAATCGACATTCACATGGAGGAATGGACCACCAACATTCGGTCTTACGCTCCGGACCTGCAGGCTGGCCGTTTCACCGAACTGGGCGTGAACTTCGACGATAACCGCCAGGGCTTTTACATTCCCAAGTACGTGGCCGACCGCTGTCCCGATCTGAAGAGCGTAAAAGATCTGGCCCGCTATGCCGAACTGTTCCCCGACCCGGAGGATGCCTCGAAGGGCATCATTTACGGCGGTATCGTTGGCTGGGAGATCACGGAGATCATGAACAAAAAAATAGCGGCCTACGGGCTGGACAAGAGTTACAACTATTTCGCCAGCGGCAGCGACGCTGTGCTCATCGCGGCGATGGTCTCCGCCTGGGACAAGAAGGCGCCGATCGTGGCCTATTACTGGGAACCCACGTGGCTGCTGGGAAAATACGATTTCGTCCTTCTCGAAGACGAGCCGTACGACGCCGAACGCTATCACGAGGGATACGGCGCCTGCCCTTCGGTCACGGTGACGGTGGCGGTGAGCAATGACTTTGCCGCGTCGAATCCGGAATTCTGCGCGTTTCTTGCCAAATTCGAGATGAGTTCCGCGATGATCAGCGAAGCTTTAGCCTATATGAACACCACCAATGCCGGCTACGAAGAGGCCGCGGAGTGGCTGTTGACGAAGTCGCATCCCGAACTGCTGGATCGATGGCTCTCGCCCGAACAGGCGGCAAAGGTGAGGGCGGCTCTGTGACAGCGCCGCTTTGTGCGTTCCGAAAGGGGGTAGATCATGGATTGGCTGTTCACATTCCCGGAATTCTTCAAACTGAACACGACGGCGGTCGACACGACGGTGCGTTCTTTCGCCGTGAACGCCGAAACCTTTCTTGACCTGATCAAAGGCGGGCTCAACAGCTTCGTGAGCCTTGTCCTGCTGTGCCTGAGGCACGTGCCGTGGCCGCTCTTCCTGCTGCTGGTCGCGCTCCTGGTCTGGCGCGCCCGCCGGAGTCTCCGCAGCGGCGTCCTGTACGCCGCGCTGGTCGCCGCCATCGGCTTCGCCGGACTGTGGCAGATGATGCTGGTGACGCTGTCCGTCGTGCTGGCCAGCGTGATGATCGCCCTTGTGATCGGCATTCCGATCGGGATCCTGATCTCCGGTTCCGATCTGGCGAATAAAATGCTCCGCCCCGTTTTGGACACCATGCAGACGATGCCGGTGTTCGTCTATCTGATCCCCGCGCTGCTGTTGTTCGGGACGGGCAACGCCTCGGGCGTGATCGCCACGGTCATTTACGCCGTCGTTCCGGTCATCCGCCTCACCAGTCTGGGGATCCGCCAGGTGGACAAAGAGGTGGTGGAAGCCGCCAGGGCCTTCGGCTCCACACGGTGGCAAACGCTGTTCAAGGTGCAGATCCCCCAGGCCAAACCGACGATCATGGCGGGCGTCAACCAGACTCTGATGATGGCCATGGCCATGGTGGTCACGACTTCGATGATCGGCGTGCGCGGGCTCGGCATGGAAGTCTTGAATGCCGTCAACCGGATCGAGATCGGGCGCGGGCTCGTGGCTGGAAGCTGCGTCGTCGTCCTGGCGATCGTGCTCGATCGGGTGACGCAGGGGATGAGCTCCGGAAAAGGTGCGGACAGTCCCAATGGAGACGGAGGACAGGCCCATGACAGCCCTTCGAAATGACGTGATCCTGAGGATGGAGCACGTGACCAAGCTCTATGGTCCGAACTGCGCGGAAGTATCCAAGATGATGTCGGCGGGGGCCGACAAGGATACGGTTTACAAAAAAACGGGGTGTACCGTCGCTTTGTGGGATGTCAGCCTGGAGGTTTTCAAGGGGAGCATTTTCGTGATCATCGGCCTTTCGGGATCGGGAAAATCGACGGCGGTACGCTGTTTCAACAGACTGACGACGCCGACGAGCGGAAAGGTCCTCTTCGAGGGGCGCGATATTCAGTCGATGAGCCGCAGGGAGCTGCTGAACCTGCGCCGCGAAAAGATAGCGATGGTCTTTCAGTCGTTCGGGCTGATGAGCCACAGAGACGTCCTGGGAAACGTCACCTACGGCCTGGAGGTGAAAGGGCTCGGGCGCGAAGACCGCGAACGCCTCGCCAAAGCGAGCATTTCCATGGTGGGACTCGACGGCTGGGAACATCAGCCGTGCGAGCGGCTCTCCGGCGGGATGCGCCAGCGGGTCGGCATCGCCCGGGCGCTGGTCAGCGATCCCGAAGTGCTGCTGATGGACGAGCCGTTTTCCGCGCTGGATCCTCTGGTGCGCCGGGACATGCAGTTCGAACTGCTGCAGATCCAGCGGAAACTGAAAAAGACGATCGTCTTCATCACGCACGACATCGACGAAGCCTTCAAGATGGGGGACAGGGTCTGCATCATGAAGGACGGGAAAGTCGTTCAGATCGGCACGCCGGAACAACTGAGCACGCAGCCTGCCGACGAGTACGTGCGGAACTTCGTCAACAGCGCGGACAAGACGAAAGTGGTGTCGGTGCGCAACATCATGATCACGCCGTCCAGCATCGTCCGCCTGGACAACAGCGTGGATTACGCCATCCATGAGATGCGGATGAACGGTTTGTCTTCCGTTTTCGTGATCGACCATGATCTGCGCCTGTCAGGGATCCTCTCGATCAGGGAGGCGATCGAGGCGCGCCGGCAGGGGCAGCCGATCGCTCAGGCGCTCTGCCGGAACGTGCAGACCGCGACGCCCGATACGCTGATCGCAGACGCCATCTCCCTCGCGGCGGAAGCGCCGTTCCCCATCGCCGTTGTCGACGAGGAGGGGGTTTTGCTCGGCATCGTCACCAAGGCCAGCATCCTGTCCTCTCTGATGTGACGCTATTTTCTCGATAAAGGGCCGCTCTCGGCAAACCAATGCTTTTTATCAAGAAATAGTATGATACGGTTCTTCGATGTTTGTTGCGGAGCCGCTTAATTTAAAAAGGGGCTGCCTCTTTCCCGCGCGCGAGCGCGAGAAGAGGCAGCCCCTTTTTTTTGTTGAGAGGAAATTTTTTTGAGCGAAAGCGACCGGCGCGGGTCAGTCGAGCGGCGCCAGGTCGGGGAGCTGTCGGCCGGGATTGTCGTCCAGCGTGTAGACCGAGAAGAAGATCGCTTTCTGCCGCCCCAGCGAGTCGGTCACGGAAAGCCGGTGACGTCCCGGCGCCATCGGCCAGAGGCAGGGACGGTCCGCCGTGCCGCGGCCGGCGTATCTGCCGTCGACGAACCAGAAGAACTCGCCGGTGCCTTCGGCGCGGAAGACCAGCTTGGCGTCTTCCTCGTGCATCAGGTAAGCGGCGTCGGCCAGCGGCGAGGCGACCGTCAGCTCGGTCCGCTTTTCGCGCGCGCTTTCCATGTAGACGGACAGCTCCTGCGGCCAGACGACCACCACTTTGCCCTGTTCGAGCTGGTGCATGGGGCAGACGCCGGACGGCGAGACGCCGGGAATGAAATATTCCCTGACGGTGCGCGGGCAAAGGTCAGTGGGCGGCAGTCCCGAAAGCGAGCAGACTTCGCGCTGCGCCACGCCGGCCGGCGGCGCGCCGAATCCTCCCGGCGGCAGGGCGCGGAACGCTTTCAGCACGGCGGGCGCGGCCGCGCCGAGGCCGACGAGTTCGGGATGCGGTTCGCCGCGCGGATCCCCCAGCCACACGACCAGCGACCAGCGGTCGTTCCAGCCGGCCGTCCAGGCGTCGCGCAGGCCGTAGGAGGTACCGGTCTTGAAGGCGATCTGCCCGCGCGACGGATCGACGGATCGCAGCAGCGTCGGCATCCGCGCCGGATCGGCGAGGACGTTGGTGGTGATCCAGGCGCTTTCGGCGGAATAGACGTCGCGTTCCGAAAGCGGCTCTTTTTCGACGAAGCGGCTCTCGATCAGCCGTCCGCGGCGCGCCAGCGCGGTGACGGCGCGGGCGAGCTGGAGCGGCGACACTTCGCAGCCGCCCAGCACGAGCGAGTCGCCGTAGTGCGCGGCGCTCTGCGTCAGCGCCGCGAAGCCGAGATTGCGCAGTTTCTGCAGCAGGCGTTCGCCGCCTTCCGCGCGCAGGATGCGCACGGCGGGGACGTTGAGCGAATCGACCAGCGCGTTGGCGGCGCTGACGGGGCCGCGATAGATGCGGTCGAAGTTGCGCGGCGCGCGTCCCGAAAGCGTCAGCGGCGTGTCGGCCATCAGCGAGGCGGGCGTGAGCGCGCCGTCCTCGAAGGCCATGGCGTAGGCGAACGGTTTCAGCGCCGAGCCGGGCGAACGCAAAGACGAGGCGCAGTCCACCCAGCCGGCGGGAGCGCCCTTCATGCCCCAGCGGGCGTTGGGCACATAGGCGCGCACGGCGCCGGTGGCGTTCTCGATCAGCACGCCGGCCGCCGTGACGGCGTCGTCCTGCGAGGCCAGCGCGTCGAGTAGCGCGGCGCGGAGGATCTTTTGCGCGTTGCGGTCGAGCGTGGACGTGATGTCCTTTTCCTCCGTGAGACTGATGACTTTCTGGCAGGAGACCCACTCGTCGGCCGGCAGCGGCGAGAGCTCTTCCGGCAGCGGTTCGGCCATGGCGGAGCGCGCCTGCCAGTCGGTGATCTTGCCGCGCTCGCGCAGCAACGAAATAGCCCAGTCGCGCCGCTGCCGCGCCGCTTTCGGATGCAGGTCGGGGCGGTAAGCGGTCGGCCCTTTGACCATCACGGCCAGCAGCGCCGCCTGCGCGATGGTGAGGTCGCGGGCCGAGCGCCGGAACCATGCCAGCGAGGCCGCCTCGACGCCGCGCAGGTTGCTGCCGAGGGGGATCATGTTCAGGTAGATCTGGAGGATCTCCTCTTTCGATTTGATCTTTTCCAGCTGAGTCGCCTGGGCGAACTCGCGCAGTTTGGTTTTCAGATTGCGTTCGGCCGGCCAGCAGAGGCGGAT
Organism: Pyramidobacter piscolens W5455; assembly: GCF_000177335.1. Taxonomy (NCBI): domain Bacteria; kingdom Thermotogati; phylum Synergistota; class Synergistia; order Synergistales; family Dethiosulfovibrionaceae; genus Pyramidobacter; species Pyramidobacter piscolens. Next base: position 14,882 of record NZ_ADFP01000064.1, on the reverse strand, counting down.
CACCTGACTGGTGATCGTCGAGGCGCCGGAGCGCACCTTTCCGGCCAGAAGATTGTCCCTGGCGGCGCGCAAAACGCCCCGCCAGTCCACGCCGCCGTGCGACCAGAAACGACGGTCCTCCACTTCGACGGCGACGAGCGGCATCCAGCGCCCCATTTCAGAAAGAAGGACGGGGAGACAAAACTCCCCGTCCTCCGACATGGTCACGCTGAGCATCGTCCCCTTGCGGTCGCGGACGACCGTGGAGCGGGGCCAGGACGAGAGGCGCGTCTCGATCGGCTCGAGCCGGCCGAGACGGTTCCAATAGCGCCAACCGGCCGCGGCGGCCGCAAGCGACGCGCAGAGGAACAATCCTCCCGTCCAAAGCGTGAGCTTATGAAATTTCATCGGGATAAACGCTTACTGGATCGTCACCGTTTCGGATTTGCCGAGGTAACCGATGCCCTTGTTGCCCAGAGCCTCGACGGAGATCGGCGGTACGGAGAACGTGCCGCGGTAGACGGCGCGGAGCGGCAGTTTCCATTCGAAGTTCTTGCCCTGCCCGTCGATGTGGAGCAGCAGACGGTCGAAGCGCAGGTCGGAGCGGACGGAGTAGCCTTCGCCGGCGGTCATTTCGCCGGCGCTGACCGCTTCGAATCCGGCGGGCAGCAGCGCGCTCAGCCGCAGCGCCGCGGGACGCGACGTGGCCGTGACCTTGATCTTCATGGCCGCTTCCTGGCCGAAGGCGATGGAGGACAGATTGAGAACTTCGCCCGACTTGGCGTCGACGAAGCTGCGCTCCACGCGCAGGCCGCGGCTGTAACTGCGCGGCTCCTTGTCGGGCACGCCGCTGGCGGTCCAGGAGTACCAGATCGAACCGGCGCCGCGGGCCTCGAGCTTCATGGTCCCGCCCTTGCCGCCCCGCCAGATCGCGGGCTTGCCGTCAAAGACCGCCACCTCGTTGCCGTCGGCGTCGAACAGTTTGGCCGTGACGGGGCCGGGGACGACGTGAGTCGAGAACACGCCGAGCGCCATGATCATGCTGCCGGCGTCGCGGGCGTTGCGGCGTCCGCTGCCCTTGGCCAGTTCCGCGGCGATGCGGGCCGCGAGATCGCGGCTGGGCGCTCCGCCGGGTTCGATGGCGTCAAGCGCCAGCATCCTGAATCCGGCTTCGGGCAGCGACAGCTTGGCGTCGGCCGAAGAGGATTCCGAACCGGCCAGCGCCTGGGCTTTTTCCTGATCGCCGGCGAGGGCGTAGCTGGCGGCCAGCAGCGCGCGGCCGGAACCGCTCAGGTCGCCGATGCGCTCCTCGAGCCAGTTCATCCAGCCCAGCGGCGCTTCGCCGCCCTGCGCGAGCACATACGCGCCGTAGGCGCGGGCGTTCATGGCTTCGCGAACGTTCTTCTCCGGCAGCGGCTCGGCCATGTAGCGACGCAGCCACTGCGTTCCGGCGTTCAGGCCGGACGGGTCGATGACGCCGGCGGCTTTGACGGCCGTCAGCAGGTGCAGGGCGGCCACCGAGCCCCAGGCGTCGGTGCCGTCGCCGCGCCAGGCGCTCCACGAGCCGTCGTAGAGCTGGTAGCTCGCCAGACCGGCGAGGACGGTGTTCATGGCGATGCGGTTCTCGATCGGGTTGACCAGATCCTGATCTTCGTCGCTGAGCAGGCTGGGCATGTTCAGCGTGATCCAGCCGCGCGAGACGAGACGGTCAAGGCCAAAGCCCCACGTATCGACCGTCTCGAGCAGCGAGACCGCGTCGACCACGGGCGCGCCGGAGATGGTCAGCGTCAGGCTGCCCGTGCCGGGGTACCAGTCGTCGGGCAGGACGACCTCGGTCGAACCTTCGCCGGCGCTGCCGCCGCCGACCACGGAAGTCAGCGGCCAGCCGGGACGGATGGCAAGGCCGGTTTCGGACGCATAATCGCGGCCGCCCAGCGAGACGGAAGCCTTCAAAGCGCCGTGTTCGCTGGCGCTGCGAGCCGTCAGCGTAGGGATCAGCGACGTCAGTTCGAGACGCTTGTTGGCCGTCAGCGCGATCGTATCCTTCCACTCGCTTTGGCCGTTGAAGTTCAAGTCGAGCCCTTCCGCGGGAGTCACGACGGCGGAGGCGCTGCCGCCCTGTTCGGCGGTGACGTTCAGCGCCGCCTGGAGCTGGTCGCCGGGCGCGGCGAAGCGGGGCAGCGTCAGGTCGATGACCACGGGGCGGGCGATCTTCGACTCGCTTTCGGCGCGTCCCAGAGCCACGCCGTCGACAGCGATCGCTTCGACGCGAAGTGCGCCGGCGAACTCGGGCACCTGCGTGGTGATCTCCGCCGCGCCGTCCTTCAGCTCGACGGCGGGCAGCCAGATCGACAGCGGCTTGTAATCGGAAGCGCGGACCGGCGACATCATGTCGGCGTTGGCCATTAGTTTGGCACGGTACATCTCGGCGTCGTCGCCGCCAGCAGGGTGGAGCAGCGCCGTGCCGCGGGCCTCGATCGGCAGCAGCGAGTCGTAGATGTCGCACATCTTGCCGTCCATGCCGCGGCGGCGCGTGAAGTACTTCCATGGATCGGCGTTGTCGCTGCCGCTCAAAAGCAGGATACCGCGATCGACGAGGGCGACGGACACGGTCCCCTTGGCGGGCTGTCCCTTGGCGTCGGTGACGCGGATTTTGGCGCTGAACACGCCGGGTTCCGCCTTGGCGGGCGCCTCGACGGAGACGTTCAGACGGCGGTCGCTGAGGTCGAGCTTGAGCGGCAGAGCGCCCAGCGCGCGGTACGGCGGCTTGGTGTCGACGCTTTCAGGACGAACGACCTGGATCGTGATCCAGCCGTTGGGAAGCAGCTCTTCGGTGACGGGCACGTCGACGGTCATTTCTTTGTCGGTCATGTCGAAAGATTTGATCGTCATGGGCCGGTCGCTGCCGACGGCGAGAATGGCGCGTCCGGCAAAAGGCGACTTGACGGTGATCTGCGCGCTGGCGCCGGGCAGATAGCTTTCCTTGTCGGACTTCAGCTCGACGCGGTCGGGCATGACGGCGCCCATGGAAGCGGAGCCGGTCCAGTTTTCCCACGCCCAGAGGCGCAGCGAGGCGCGTCCATCGGCGTGAGTGAAGGTCAGGCGGTATTCGCCCTCGTCCTTGGGCGTGAAGACGTATTTGCCCTTGCCGTTCAACGTGACCTTGTCCGTGACGGGCTCGGAGAACTCTTCCTGCCAGGTCATGCGGCTGCCGCTGTCGTCGCTGACCATCACGTAGCGGCTGGTGACCTTGCTGATCTCGACGGCCACTTCGCCCAGGTTTACGGGCTTGTCGTCCGGATCGACGGCGACGAGGCCGATCTCGGCGGAGCTGTTGGGACGGACTTCGGCCTTGGGCGCCATCACGCCGATCAGCGCTTTGGTGGGATAGATCGGCACCGAAACCGTGCTGCCGGTCCAGCGGCCGTTGGCCTCCATGACGTTGAGACGCAGATGGGCGCGGACGATCGAAGGGGCGTTCAGGTCCTCCTCGGGCGTCCAGACGGCCTGGGCGGCGCCGTTCTCGTCGAGCTCTCCGCTGGCGATCTGGCCGGAAGAGCGCCCGGCGTCCTTGCCCATTTCGGAGCCGAAGACGTAGCCGGGGTTCGCCCCGGAGACGTAGGCTTCGGGAACGGTGGTGTAATCGAGTTCCCAGGCCAGTCCGGCGCCGCTGCCGCCGAAGAGGTAGCGGGCGCTGAGTTCGAGCGTGGCTTCCTGCCCGGGATAAAGCGCCTTGGGCGCCTGAAGCTTCGTTTCGATCTGAGGCGGACGGAACTCCTCGATCTGCACGGCGCGTTCGGCGACGACGGTCTTCGTGCCGGGAACGGTCAGCCGCAGCGAATAGGAGCCGCTGTCGACCGTCGCCGGGATCGGCACGGAAACGACGCCCGTGCCGTCGGCGTCAAGCTTCATAACGCCGGAAGCCAGGTCGATGCCGCGGGCGCTCAGAGACCAGTTCAGCGGGAACTCGCCGGGCAAGTCGAGCACGGTGCTGCGCACGATCGCCTCGGCCTCGAGGGTCTCGCCGGGCTGCCAGAGGGCGCGCGGCAGGATCCACATGCCGTCGTAGGCGTCGTTCCACGGCGCGCCGGAGATATCGACGTCGCGTCCCGAAAGCTGATTGACGCCGAGCTTGACGAACGACAGGCGCCCTTCCTTTTCAACGGTGACCAGCGAAGGCTGAAGGTCGTCCTGCCAGCCTTCGGCGACGCCGAAAGAAACCAGGCCGTCGGCATCCGTCGTTCCGTTCAGGAGCAGCTGATTTTTGCTGGAGTAAACTTTCACTTCGGCTCCGGCCAGCGGCTTGCTGTCCGAGATCGAATTGGCCCAGATCTGCAGGCCGCGCTTGTACATGCGCGCCGACAGCGCCGTGTCGGTGATGGTGAGGAGCATTCTGGCGCTGTCCCACGTGGAGGGATCTCCGTTTTTGGCCTCGATCAGGTAGACGCCTTCGCCTTCGCAGCCGAGGCCGGCCAGATCGAGGGCGCGGCGCGCGGTCTCGTTGACCATGCCGCCGACGGCGTATTTCTTGGAACCGAGGGGCTTGGCCCAGCTGGTGAAGCTGCCCTCGTCGCCAAGATCGAGCGCGGCGATCGGCACGTTGTTGTTGTAAAGCCGCCACGCCGAAACTTCGAGCGTTCCGATGTTGGCGCTCTCCACGGCGACGCGCGGCGCTTCCGCGGGCGTGAGGAACATGCCGGCGGCGGGGAAGCGCACGAAGGAGGGCATGTCGGGGAAGATGAATGCTTTGGTGAAATCTTTGGCCATCGGTTGGGCGTCCTGTCCGGTCAATCCCTTGCGGATCGTCAGCGTGACGCGGCTGCGGGGCGCGAAATCGCCCTCGATGTTGAAGCCGTCGTAACTGCTGGTCAGCGTGAAGGGAACGGCGGGAGACAGCTCGATGAATCCTTTGGCCTTGGCCAGATCGACGCTGTTGTTCAGGCCGACGCGGATACGCCCGCGGCCGGATTCGTTCATGAAAGCGTTGGAATCGGTCACCAGCGTTTCGGTGGACACGTTCAACGTCGCTTCGAGCCCGCCTGCCTGCGGCAGGTCGCCCTTGTCGGGCAGCAGGCCGCCCTCGACGAGGACTTTGACGCTCTTGCCGTAGATGGAACTGGTGCGGACGATGATCTCTTTGGCCGGTGTCGCGCCCTGAATGTTGTAGCTCACGGAGTTGCCGGCGGCGTTGAAAATTTTCAGGAAACCGCGCAGACGCACGGGCGAGACTTCGGCGTTGAAGTCGAGGCGCAGCGTCAGCTCGCGGTCGGGCGACGTGCCGATGATGGTCACGCGGTCGAAACTGAGCGCCGGGCGGTGGAACGTGAAGCTCTGACGCCCGGCGACCAGCGCGCCGCCGGCGGTGCGGAGCCCGCCGGGGCCGAAGTCGGCGTCATAGCGCGTGGCCGGCTGCAGATTGGCGGACGGCGTGAAGACCAGCTGATTCGTCTTCACCCACTTGGCCGTGCCGGCCAACGCCGGACGGAACTTGAGCGGCACCGCGCCGCCCGTGAGGGGCTTGTTCAGCTGGTTGCTTTTCACCACGTCGCCGCTGAAGACGACGGTGAACTGAGGGCGGTTGGCCGTCACTTCGCCCTCGGGGGAGAAGCTTTTGACGGTCACCTCGTTGGCTGCCCAGCCCGCGCCGGCGAGAATCAGGCCGCACAGCAGGGCGCTGAAAATTTTGCGCATGGAAAGACCTCCTTCAAAGATTTTATGATGCGGATTTTATGATGCGGAAAACGAGCTTACGACTGAACGGAAGCCCGTTTGACACCAAGAATGTTCCACGTGGAACATTTTCAGCCGACGTGCGAAATCCTCCGGCAAAGCGGCGGTCGACCGCGTCGAATCGAACGTCCGTGCCGGGCCTTGGAAGGACGACCGCACGGCCGACGGCGCCGATCTTTTGTTGATGAAGTACCAGGCGCCGCCGATGACCGCGGCGGTCAGAAGCACGGCGACGGCGACGCGGAGCGCCGAGATCGGCGACTTGCCGCCGACCCGTCCGGTCTGCCCGTTGACCATGAAGTTGTAGACCTTGCCGTTGTAGCGGAACGACGACAGCCATACCGGCAGCAGCAGGTACTTGAACTTGAGGTCGTCGTAACTGGTCTGCACGTTGACGTTGGCGACCGCGTCGGCGCGGCATTCGGAGCGGATCTTCCGTTCGATCTGGCTTTCCAGATGACGGTCGATCTCTTCCCGTCCCTGGTCCCAGCCGTCGTTGAGTCCGAGCGAGTAGCGCTCGGCGGCGTAGCCGGCCAGGTATCGCGGGTTATAAGCCACGTTGGCCTCGGTGTCGAACGGCAGGATCTCGTTCAGGATCGAGGCGTCGTGGCGCGTCGTGGCGAGCACGGTGTGGTCGTTGACGAACTCGCTGTAATCGCCGGAAGTGTAGTACCAGTCCGTGACCGTGCGGGTCTTGCCGTCGGCCTCCCTGACCGTGCGGTAGATGCCGTAGCGTCCGTCGTACTCGGATTCGGTCTGCGTGTCGAACGTCCAGTAAGGCAGATAAACGCCGTGGAACGCGTCGGGGCGCGCCTTCTGCTTGGCCAGCGACGGGCAGAACAGTTTGCCGGCGATCCAGCGCTTGAAATTCGCGCCGGCGGTCTTCTTGTCGATCGTGAACGGGCAGACGCCGCCGGGAGCCATGGTGTCGTCGTCCCGTACTTCCATGACCTGGTTGGAGCCGCAGTAAGGGCATTCATTGGCGACTTCGAGCGCGTCGTAGATCGTCTCCGCGCCGCAGGACTCGCAGAGGACCCGTTTCTTGGCGGCGCCCCAGTCGTGGCTGGCGCGGTCTTCGGCGTCTTCGAAGTCGATCTCGCGGGCGGCCTCGCCGGCCGCGATCTCTTCGGCGTATTCGCAGTAGGGGCATTTCATGCCGCCCGTGGCGGGGTCGAACTCCATGACGCCGCCGCACTGCGGGCATTTCTTGTCGGTCTCGTCCTTGGTTTGGACCCGTACAGGTTCCTGCTCGTCCTGAAAGGCCGTTTTTTCTTCCATGAAGTTTTCTCCTTTCGAGCGCGATGCGGAAACTTCGCGGAAAATTCTTTATCTGGCGACGTTGTCGTTTTCGTCGAAGGGATCGCCGCACTCGGGGCAGAACTTGGGCGGATGATGGGGATCCCTGGGTTCCCAGCCGCACTTGTCGCACTTGTAGAGAGGTTCGCCGGCGGGCTTTCTGGCGCCGCATTCGGGGCAGAACTTGCCCTTGTTGACGTGGCCGCAGGTCGGGCAGGTCCAGCCTTCGGCCGAAGCCGGAGCGGGCTGGGGCGCGCCGCATTCGGAGCAGAATTTGCCGCGGTTGTCCCCGTGCCCGCACTTGGAGCACTTCCATCCGGCGGCGGGAGCGGGCGCCGCGGTCTGCGCGGGCTCGGCGGCCGCCTGAGCGGCCTTTTGCTGCGCGCTCATGGCGAACAGGTTGGCCGCGTTCATGCCGCCGGCTTGAGACGCCATGTTCATGCCCGCGAAGGCGAACATCGGCCCGGTGGCCGTGTTGGAGGCGGCGGCGCGCATGGCGTCGGCCTGCGCCTGGCCGAGATGGGCGGCCATCATCTCGGGATTGCGGAGCACCGCGCCCATCTGCAGGTCTTTGATCCGTTTCTCGTCCTCGGCGGACGCCTTGACGGAGTTGATGCCGAAGGCCACGATTTCGATGCCGCGCAGCGCGCCCCACTGCTCGGAGAGCAGGTCGTTGAGCGTCTTGGCCATTTCCATGGTGTGAGCCGGCAGCGAGCTGTAACGCACGCCCATCTCGGAAATCCTGGCGAACGCCGGCTGAAGCGCCGTCAGCAGCTCGGTCTTGAGCTGGCTGTCGATCTGATCGCGCGTGTAAACTTCGTTCACGTTGCCGCAGACGTTGGCGTAGAACAGCATCGGATTGGTGATGCGGTAGGAATATTCGCCGTTGCAGCGGATGTCGATCTCCACGTCGAGGCCGATGTTCTTGTCGACAACGCGGAACGGAACGGGGTTGGCCGTGCCGTAACGGTTGCCCATGATCTCCTTGGTGTTGAAGTAATAGACGCGCTGCTCCTTGGGCGCTTCGCCGCCGAAGGAAATGCGCTTGCCGATGGTCTTGAAGCTTTCCTTGAGGCCGTGCCCGAGGCCGCCGGAGAAGATGCTCGGCTCGCTGGACGTGTCGTAGACGAACTCGCCCGGTTCGGCGCAGAGTTCGACGACTTTTCCCTGATCGACGACGATCATGCACTGGCCGTCGGCCACGGAGATGATCGAGCCGTTGCTGATGATGTTGTCGCCGCCCTTGTTGTTGCCGCGCTTGCCCTTGCGTTTGTAGCCGCGTTCGACGAGCACGTCGCGTTCCATCGCGTCGCAGTAAAAGTACTCGCGCCACTGGTCGGAAAGCACGTCTCCCATGGCGCCGCCGATCGCTTTGAAAAGTCCCATTCTCAGCACCCCTCTCAGATTTCTTTCTCAAGTTTTCCCGAGAAATTATTCTTTATTAACATCATCGTAAGATTAACATAAAAAGCCGTTTCATGCACGGGATTTTTGTCGGCTTTCGAGGCTTTTCCGCTCAAAACGCGCGTGGAAAAAAAGACAGCCTGACCGACGTTCTTGCCGCCATCATAAGCGCGCCGCCGCGAAAAGGCATCACCCGAAGGGGTGAAAGTCGCGGCGCGGACGAACGCGGCGCGGCGGAAAGACTTTTTCCCGTCCCGCGCGGGACAACGAAAAACGCCCCGCGAAACGTTTCGGTTTCGCGGGGCGGGAAGAACCGTCCCCTCACTGGAGCGTGAACGGCAGTTTTTTGTAGATCACGACGACGCCGCCGGAAAAGCCGCGCGTCAGTTTCCCGTCTTCGAACTTGAGCTCCGCCTGGGCGAGCGGACTCTTGAGACTGAACGTGTAAACGCCGCCCTCGTTCTTCCACGCGCCGCAGTCGCGCCCGTCCGCGAAGACCGCGCCGTCGGAGCGGATCCAGATGGGGCGGGCGTTGGCGCGATAGTTGTCGCTGGCGATGCCCTTGGGCATCTCTTCGCCGTTTTTCGTCACGCGTGCGGGCTCCCAGCGGCCGATGACCGGTTCGCTCTCGGCCGCCGCCGCTTCGGCGGCCAGCAGCTCGCCCATGAAGACCGACTTGAAGCGGCGCTCTTCGCCCTGACGCGCGTAGATCACGCGCGCGCCGTCGGCGGCGAGGTTTTCGATATGCGCGCCGCGCAGGACGAACTGGCAGTTTTCGAACGTCATGACGAAGCGGTTGTTTTCGAGCTTCCACGAGCCGAACTTCCTGCCGTCGAACAGCGTGCCGTCGGGGCGCACGGAAAGCGGCTGCAGCGGAACGCGGGCCAGCCGGGCGGCGCGCTCGAGCTCGTCGCCCATGGCGTCCGTGCCGCCGGCGATCAGTTCCACCGGCGTCCATTCGCCGACGGCGACGGCGAGCAGCTCGGGATCGCTGGGGAACTCGTTGGGCAGCTTGCGGAAGACGAAGTGATAGCCGTCGGCGTCGCGGAAGTTGACGAGGCCGTTGTTCTCGACCCAGAGACGGCCGCTGAGGTCGCCGAGCGTGTAGCCGCCTTTGTCGTTTGGCTTCCACGTCTCGTCGCGCGGCTCGAAGCGGTAGGTGCCGTCCGTGCTGAAGGTGACGGTGCGCAGGCGGCCGGCGGCGGCTTCTTCCATTTCGGCGCCGGTCAGCGTGCGTCCGTTCACGCGCAGCTCGTCGGGGACCCACGTGCCGGCCAGTTTGCCGACGGCGACCAGGCGCGTCACCGCGGCGGCGTCTTTCTGCTCCTGCGCCTGGCGGCGGATGGCGGCGAAGCGCGCGTGGTAGCGTTTGGCGGGGCCGTCGGCAAAGGCAACGCTTTGCAGCATGGCCATGATTTCCACGTCGGGGAGGATGCCCTTGCGCAGCAGCTCGCCGATCTGTTCGGGCTTCAGCGCCGTCTGCGCATCGGGGCCGAGCAGCGGACGCTCCAGGATGGAGATGTTCATGGCGTCGCGGAATTCGTTGCCGGCCGGTTCTTCCTTGCGGGGCCAGTCGGCCCACAGGATCATGTCGTACTGCGTGCCGGGGACGCGCTTGTCCTGATATTTCGACGGCGTTACATAGAACTGGAAGGGAACGTCGTCGATTACCAGGGATTGCAGCGGCGCGCCCGCCTTTTCCGCGGCGGCGGCGATCTTCCGCTGAAACTCTTCGGGCGAGTGGGAGTAGAGGATCTCCTGCGAGAAGCGCAGCGTCTTGGTGGTGATCCTGCCGGTCGGGGCCTTGAAGTCGAGCCAGCGGTCGGTGTCGAACGTGCCTTTCTTCCAGCCCTGCGGAAGCAGGAGCGTGGCGATCTTGCCCCGGTATTCGCCGCCCGACTGGATCACTTCGGCCACGGTGACGGCGCTACTCGCCGCGGCCGAACCTGCGGCAAGGAGCAGCGACAGAACGAGCGCGCGCGAGATTTTCATTTTTTGTGCCTCCCCTTTAATATTTCATCGTGTGCCAGCCCGGCGAGCCGCCGTAGGCGACGTCGAGGTGCGCGACGGCGTCGTTCCAGATGCGGCGCAGCTCGGTCAGGCTTTTGCGCAGGCGGCGCGTGTAGACGGGACCGCCGCCGCTGGTGACGGAATCTCCCGTATTGAAGGCGGTTGTGGCGACGTTCTTCCAGGTGCGCAGGCTGCCGCCGATTGTGTCGCCTTTGTTCAGGTATTCGATGATCGTCAGCGCTCCGTCGAGCAGATCGAAAGTGTGGAGCAGGATCTTTTCGTCGGCGTCGACGAGGTGCTGGATCTCGGCGTAACCGGGCAGTTTCAGCACGGCTTCTTTCGCCTGGTTGAACGCGGCGTGAGCTTTCTCCCATTCTTTCTTGAGCGCTTCGAACATGCTTTTCTGCTCGTTCAGTTTCGAATCGCTGCAGGCGACAATCTGCGCGTCGAGGACGCGGATCTCGTTCTCGAAGTAAGGCTGGGCGCGCAGATTTTTATGCGCGTATTCGTTCAGGCCGGCGTAGATGACGACGTCGGCGAAATCGACGTTCCAGGGATAGGGACCGCTCGCTTTCACGCCCTTCAGATCGACGTTGTTCTTCAGCTTTTGGGCGGCTTCGACGAACTTGCGGTAGGCGGCGTCGTAGCCGTTCATGTGCCCTTTGTAGGTCGGCCCCATCTCTTCGAACCACTGGAAGGAGTCGTCCAGTTTCTTGGCGCGGATGACGGCCGAATTGGCGAGGAGGATGACGAACATGTCGCGGAACGTGGTGCGGCGGAGGGCGGTATCGTTGTAGCGCTGAAAAGCGTCGGCCGTCTCCCGGCAACGTTGGATCTCCGCCGGCGTGCCGATGAAATTCAGCGCGGGCGAGAGCGTCGTCGGCGAATACATGTAACTCACGTACTGTTTCAGCTTGGCGACGCGATCGGGGTAGAGAAAGGCGTCGCCCTTGACGAGCATGGCGCGGACGCTGAGTTCCTGCGCGATGGAGTTTTTGCAGAACGCGAAGTCATATACGACCGGTTTTTCTTCGCCCGTTCTCGTCGCCGGTTCCTGCGCGGCGGCGGGCAGCGCGGCGCTCAGGCAGAAGATCAGAACGGCGGTCAGCCTTTTTGCGGAAGGAAACATTTTTCTTCAGCTCCTCTCGGGGATTAAAAGCGCGGCTGGTAATCGTAAACGTACCAGCGCCCGCCGCCTGAGCGGCGCAGACGGTGCGGATGCGGCGAGCCGACGACTTTGCCGTTTTCGTTCCAGGCGCGGGTCTCGACGACGGCTTCTTCGATCTTCGTGCCGCTGACTTTGTTCAGGGTTTCTTTCTGACCGGCGTCGAGGAAGAAGTTCTCCAGGTCGTTTTTGTCGTCGAAGCCTTTCAGCACGCTGATCTTCGCCTGGCCGAAGGTGACGTGCACGTACTCGCCGTGGAAGCGCCCCTGATGCAGGTCCCAGTGGTAGCGAAGCAGTTCTTGGCCGGTGTCTTCCTTGTAGCAGTCGGGATAGATGCACTCGCGGTAAAGGTCGTAGTTCTTTTCCTTGATGGCGGTGACGTAGATCTCCATCAGCCGTTCGGGGGAGACGTCCGCGGGAACGGCCGTGACGCTGTACCAGCTTTCCTTCCTCTTCGCCACGATGTCCTCGCCGGCGAACGCGCCGCTTGCCTCGCCGTCCGGCGTATGATAGGCCATGACGTGGTCGGGAACGTACAGGGCCACGGGCGTGACCACCCAGCCGTACTGGAAGCCGCCGACTTTTTTCTCGCCGGCTTCGGGGATCTCGGCGGTGATGTCGGTGATTTTGCCGAGCACGGTCCAGCTTTTCGCCTCTTCGAGTTCGGTGTCCACCTGGCGGCGGAAGCGTTTGGCGGCCTCGTAAGGCCCGAGCCAGGCGCGGCTGCCGATGTCGACGAAGTAGTAGCCGGCGGACGGTTTGCCGGTGAAAACGTACTCGCCGGTCGCGCCATAGAACTGGTGCTGCGGATACTGCACGTCGTCGAGCACGACGTATTTGCCTTCTAGGTCGCTGACGGCGGTCTGCTTGGCGTCGGGCGCGGGGAAGGGCTTGTCGATCAGCGTGTCGCGATATTCGGCGAGCTTTTCGTCCCACGCTTTTTTACCCAGAGCGGCGATCTCGCGGCGCAGTTTTTCTTCCGTCTGCAGGTAAGCCGTCATCTCGGGGGTGATTTCCATGAAGTCCCCCTTGCTCTTCATCAGCGCGCTTTTGGTGCGCTGGAACAGCTCTTCGATCTGGGGATCGTCGGGGTACTGGAGCTTGAGCGCCTGCACGCGGCTGAGCGCGTCCTGTTTGCCGCGCCAGACCATCTTTTCGCCGCCGCGCTGGCGTTCCACCTCTTTCTCGAACTCGCGCACGTAGTATTCGGCCTGTCCGATCAGGTGCTCCTTGCTGGTCGCGCCCGCGGGCGCGGCGCTCAGCGCGCCCACGCAGACGGCCGCGGCGGTGAAGAGCAGCAGCGATTTCCTTTTCGTGTTCATTCGCCGTGAGACCTCCTCGTAATGGATTGGATAAATGTCAAGATTTATAATCTTAACAAATTTTGTGCTAAATATGTTATCATGAACGAATTGAAAAATCACCCTGCATAAATTTTTGAACTCTGATAAAATAGCTTTCAGAGAAGCGATTCGATTTTTTCCGTCGCGTTGTGTCACAAGACGCAACGGGCGCCGCGGCGTGCGGCGCGGCGGGGAAAATGACGGACGCGGGCGGAGGCGAGGAAGATGACCCGGATCATGATCGTCGAGGATCAGACCATGGTGCGCGACGCGCTGAGAAACAGCCTGGACGGCATCGAGGATTTCAGCGTCATCGCCGCCATTGCCGACGCGGCGCTGGCGGAACTGTACTGCGAGAGGACGTCTCCCGATCTGGTGCTGATGGACGTGTGCACGGAGAACGATTCCAGCGGGCTGGACGCGGCGGCGGCGATCAAAAAACGCTTCCCGCGGGTGCGCGTGGTGATGATGACGGGGCTGCCGGAGGTGACGTTCGTCGAACGGGCCCGCGAGGCGGGAGCCGACAGCTTCGTCTACAAGGATCTGGACGTGAACGGCCTGGCCGGCGTGATCCGCGACACCTGCGCGGGCAAAAGCGTCTATCCGGGACGACGCGAGGAAGTTCTCAACTTCGGCGAACTGACGCGGCGCGAACGGGAAGTGCTGACGCTGATCTGCGACGGGCTGTCGCGCCGGGAGATCGCCGAAAGGCTGAACATCACGATCAACTCGGTGAAGACGCATTTCTCGAACATCCTCTCGAAAACGGGCTACGAGAGCGTCGCCAAGCTGGCGATCTTCGCCGTGTCCAACGGTTTCATCAACACGAAAATATAGGACGGAAGCTCCGGAACGGCCGGAGCTTCTTTTTTTATGCCTCGCGCTCTTCCGGCGGCAGTTTTACGGTCACGGTGAAGCGCGGCGAAGTTGCGATCTCCAGCGTGCCTTCCGCTTCGGCGGCGAGGCGGCGCATGCCGGCGAGCCCCTGGTTTTCCCGCAGCGGAGCGGCGGCGTCGTAGGCCGTTCCGTCGTTGACGACGCGCATGACCAGCCCCCGCGCGTTCCGTTCGAGGCGCGCGGCGACGCGGGCGGCTCCCGCGTGCTTGACGGCGTTGGTCGACGCTTCGCGCAGGATCTTGATCAGTACCGCGGCCTGCCGCTCGTCGCAGGGAAGTCGGCCTTCCACGGTCAGCTCGACGCCGATGAAGCCGAACGACCGCTGCAGGTCGGCCAGCAGCCGCGCGGCGGGCGCCGTGACGTCGGCGCGCAGGTCGTCGATCAGGCCGGAGATGAGCGGCAGAAAGCGTCCGAGATCGCGGAGATTCTCGCCGCCGCGCTGCAGGTACTGCTGCATCAGATAGATGCGGTGTCCCGCCATGTCGTGGATGCGGCTCTGCAGGCGCGCCAGCTCCTGCTCCCGCTTGACGGCGGCGAGCGCCGCTCCGGCTTCGCGCAGCTCTTCGGCGCGCGCGGCCAATTCTTCGTGAAGCTTTTGCAGCTCGCGCGTGAGCCGGTCGGTCTCGGTCACGTCGGCGGCGAAGATCGCGCTGAACGCGCGCCCTTTCACGTCGAGCAGGCGGCGCGAAAATTCCCACGACTGGCCGCCGGCGCGGAACAGCAGCGCGTCCGCGAGCGTGATCCGCTCGACGCCCTCGCGAAGAGCGCCGCCGTTCAGCGCCTGCCAGAACGCCTCGCCGTCGCGCAGCGGCCGGGCCGTGAGCGTCTCGGCGAGAAGCATCATCTGCCGGTTGGCCAGCACGGGGCGTCCGGCGGGATCGCTGAACAAAATCCCGTCCGGCAGCCGGTCGAGCGCTTCCTTGATCGACGCGCGCGTGACGGAACGGCGGCGTTCGCGCCGCTCGCGCGCGTCGCGCCATGCGGCTCGCAGCGCGAAGAACAGCAGCCCGAGGACGAACAGCGGCGCGAAAAAGCGCGCGCGGTCGAAGCAGGGCAGC
>NZ_ADFP01000063.1 GCF_000177335.1 Pyramidobacter piscolens W5455 | reverse complement strand
GAAATTCTTTTTTCCGTCAACTTTCCTTTGAAAAAAAACTCTCTGAATTGTACAATGGGGAAGCGGTTTGTTTCACCAACATCATATCCAAAGAACGGAGTGATCGTTTTATGAAGAAACTGTTTGCTGCACTTGCTTTCGCCGCTGTGGTGGGCTGCGCCGGCGCGGCCGCCTATCCCGAAAAGCCGGTGCACGTGATCGTCCCCTCCGAGGCGGGCGGCGGCACCGACACGATGGCCCGCCTGCTGGCCAAGTTCGGCGAGAAGTATCTGGGCGCGCCGATGGTGATCGACAACCTGCCGGGCGCCGGCGGCCAGATCGGATTCCAGGCCATCGCCAACGCCAAGAAGGACGGCTACACGTTCGGCTGTCTCTACACGCCGCACCTGACGGCCCACGTCTCCGCCAAGCGCGCGCAGTACACGCTGGCAAGCTTTGACTACGTCGGCAATCTCGTCACCGATCCGGGCGCGATCGTCGTGCCCGGCAACAGCCCGATCATGGATCTGAAGGGGCTGGCCGAATACGTCAAGAACAACGAAAACTGCACGGCGTCCACATCCGGCCCCGGCGGCGACGACGATTTCGCCCGCCTGGCCACGGAAGAGGCTCTCGGCATCAAGCTGCGTCCCGTGCCCTCCAAGGGCTCGTCCGCAGCCAAGGCCAACGTGATGGGCGGACACGTCACGGTGGGTTTCATGAACGTCTCCCAGGTCGAGGCGCAGGTCCGCTCCGGTGAGATGCGCTGCCTGGCCGTGATGGCGGACAAGCGCAGCGACATGATGCCCGACGTGCCCTGCACGGCCGAGCTCGGCTATCCGACGATGGTCTCCGACTCGTCGCGCGGTTTTGCCGCTCCCGCCGGCATGGACGCGGAAGCTCTCGCCAAGATCCGCGAGATGTTCACCAAGACGATCGCCGATCCGGAGTTCCAGGCGGCCGCCAAGGGCGTGCTGCTGATCAACGAGATGAACGGCGAGTCGTACAAGGCGTATCTCGAAGCTCTGCAGGCGGCGACCGACAAAGCGTACGAAGTCGCGCCCTGGTAAATTTTCGTCGCAGACATCCGAATCCTCATGAACAAGAAAACGGTCAGCATCCTTTCCGGCGCCGCGGGGATCTTCCTCGCCGGCGCCATCTATTCCGAAGTTCTCAAGTTTCCGGCATACGCCGTGCACGCCTCGCAGTACGTCAAGTTTCTGCTGGCGGTCATGGCGTTTTTGTGCGCGCTGCTGATCGTCGCGTCCCTATGCGGCGGGGAAACCGGCAGGCCGCAGTGGGTGAAAGCGCCCGGAGCGTTTACCGCCACGGTGGCGCTGACGCTCGTCTATGTGCTGTCGCTCAAATACATCGGATTTTATGCGGCCAGCGCCGTTTACATGCTCGTCCTCGCGTTCCTGCTGGGGCTGCGCCGGCCGCTGCTGCTGGTCGTCAGCACGGCCGCGCTGCTGGCGCTGGTGTACGGCGTGTTCGTGCGCTTTCTCGGCGTGCCGGTGCCGTTGGGGATTTTCGAGGAATTCACGTTCGCCGACGTGCCAGGTTCGCTCGCCAAGGCCAAAGCGGCCCTGGCGCTTTTGTAGGGAGGCGTGCTGACCATGGAAATGATCACTCAAGCGGCGCTGAGCCTGTTCGCTCCCGCGCCTCTGCTCGCCATCGTCGCGGGCACGCTGGGAGGCGTCATCATCGGCGCCATTCCCGGTCTGACGGCGACGATGGCCGTGGCGCTGCTGATCCCCGTCACGTTCGGCATGAATCCCGTCGTCGGTCTGGCGCTGATGGGCGGCGTCTATTCCGGCGGCATGTTCGGCGGCGCGATCTCGTCGATCCTGCTGTCCACGCCCGGCACTCCGGCCGCGGCGGCCACGGCGCTCGACGGCTACCCGATGACCCGCAAGGGCAAAGGCGGCGTGGCGATCACGATCGCCACGGTGGCCAGCTTCTGGGGCGGCATCATCTCCACGCTGGCGCTGCTGCTGGTGGCGCCGGTGCTGGCCAAGTTCTCGCTGCGCTTCGGGCCGCCGGAGAACTTCCTGCTCGCCGTCATGGGGCTGACGAGCATCGTCACGCTGACGAGCGGCAATCTGATCAAGGGGCTGATCTCGGGCGTGATCGGTCTGCTGATCGCTTCGATCGGCATGGATCCGATGGACGCCTATCCGCGCTTCGCCGGCAGCGTGCCGGAGCTGTTCGACGGCGTCAAGGACATCCCCGCGCTGATCGGCCTGTTCTCGGTCAGCCAGCTGCTCGACCTGACCGGCGAGGCCAGCATCGTGCAGGAGCTGGCGGCCGACGTTTCGACGCTGAAGGACAACAAGCTGCCCAAGGGGCTGGCGCCGACGATCGCGCGCGGCGGCGTCATCGGCACGATCGTCGGCATGCTCCCCGGCGCGGGCGCGACGATCTCGGCCTTCATCTCCTACAACACGGCCAAGTCGCTCGACAGGGAGCCGGAATCATTCGGGCGCGGCAACCCCAAGGGCGTAGCCGCGTCGGAGAGCGCCAACAACGGCTGCGTCGGCGGTTCGCTGGTGCCGATGCTGACGCTGGGCATTCCCGGCAATTCGGTGGCGGCCTGCCTGATGGGCGGCCTGACGATCAACAACCTGATCCCCGGGCCGGAGCTGTTCAGCAAGTACGGCACGATCACCTACGGCTTCATTCTCTCGCTGTTCCTCGCCAATATCGTGTTCCTGTTCCTCGGCATCTATCTGGCGCCGTTTTTTGCCAAGATCTCCACGGCGCCCAACTCGCTGCTGGTGCCGGCCATCGCCGTGCTTTCGGTGGTGGGCAGCTTCGCGATGCGCAACATGATGTTCGACGTCTGGACGATGCTGGCTTTCGGCGTCGGCGGCTACTTCCTGCACCGCATGGGTTTCGACCTCGGCGCGGTGGTGCTGGGTCTGATCCTCGGGCGCATCACCGAAGAAGGCTTCGGCGGCGCGCTGGCGATCTCCAACGGCTCGCCGGCGATCTTCTTCACGCGCCCGCTCTGCCTCGCGCTGTGGGCGCTGATCGTCCTGCTCCTGCTGCCCGCGCTCCGCACAAAAAAGAAAACGGCTTGATTCGCGCAAAAAAATCCTCTCGCCGCGGCGAGGGGATTTTTTTACAAAAATTTTTCCGCTTCAAGCGCCGCCTCTTCGTCGGCGCAGTCGCTCTATGCTATAATCTGAACCGGAGTTCCCGAACTGTCTGATATTACAAAGAAAAGAACGCCGCGAAGCGGTTTTTTCCGCTGCGGCGCAGGAGCGTGAGATCATGAAGATAGTGGTCGTAGGCGCGGGCAACGTGGGGTATACGGTGGCGCGCACCCTGTCCGCCGAAGGGCGGGACGTGGTGATCATCGAGCGCGACGCCGAGACCGCCGCCCGTCTCGAAGAGGAACAGGACGTCAGCGTCGTCCGCGGCAACGGCGCGCGTCCCGCCGTGCTGGAAAAGGCCGGCGTCGTCAAAGGCGGCGATGTGGACGCGCTGATCGCCTGCACCGATCGCGACGAGACGAACCTGATGGCCTGCTGGCTGGGCAAACGCGCCGGCGTGCGGCAAGTGCTGGCGCGCGTCAGGGATTTGGAATTCACCGACACGCCCGACTGGGCCGAAGACCTCGGCATCGACGTGCTGGCTTCGCCGGAACGTTCGCTGTCGCGCGAGATCGCGTCGCTGCTGCGCTTCAACGCCGCCGTCCATTCGTCGGAGCTGTTCAACGGCCGCGCCGGCAGCTTCGCGTTCCGCGTCGAGGCCGATTCGCCGATCTGCGGCATGAGCCTGCGCGAGCTGGGCGTCAAGTATCCGGGGCTGGGGGCCATCATCGTCTACGTGGAACGTGGCGACGACGGCTTCGTGCCCTCCGGCGACTGGACGGCGCGCGAGGGCGACCTGTGCTTCGCCGTGACGCTGCACGAGCGCGTGCCGTCGCTGATGCGGCTGTTCGACGTGGAGCATCACAAACGGCTGTCGCGCGTCATCATCGTCGGCGGCGGCAAGCTGGGGACCAATCTGGCGCACCGTCTCAGCTCCAACGTGCCGCGCGTGGAGACGACGCTGGTCGAAAAGGATCTGGAAAAATGCGCGCGTCTGGCCCGCGAGTTCCCCGACGTGAAGGTCATCAACGGCGACGGCATGGACAAGGATCTGATGCTCCAGCTCGGCGTGGACAAGGCCAACGGAGTCGTGGCCGCCACGTCCAACGACGAGATGAACGTGATCATCGCCGCGCTGGCCAACGTGCAAGAAGACGTGAAAACCATCGCCGTCGTGCGCAAGGACGTGTACGAGGATCTCGAAGGCAAGCTGCCCGTGGACGTGCTCGTCAATCCCAACAAGACGCTGGCGTCCACGTTCCTGCGCTACATCCGCTATCCCAATTCGGCCGGCATGCTCTCGCTGATCGACCGCATCGGCGCGGAGATGCTCGAGTTCCTGCTGCGTCCCGGCAATCCCGCCGTCGGCAAACGCATCATGGATTTGAATCTGCGCAAGGGCATCCTCATCGCCATCATCAAGCGAGGCGGCAAGTACCTCGTGCCCGGCGGCGCGGAAACGCTGCTGGAAGGCGACGTAATCTCCGTCTTCGCCATGGCCGAGATGATGCCCGAGGCGATGCGCTTCTTCAAGGTCGATCAGTCATGAATTTCCGCGTCGTCCTCTTCGTGCTCTCGCTGATCGGTTCGATCGTCTCCGGCAGCATGTTCCTGCCCGCCGCCTGGGCATGGTTCGACGGCACTCCCGACGCCGCCGTGCTGCTGCGCTGCGCGCTTTTCTCGCTGGCCGCCTGCGTCGCGCTGGCGCTGACCACGCGCCCTTCGCGCAAAAACGCTCCCGGCCACAGCGACATCGGCGTGCGCGAGGCGTTCGCCATCGTCTCCTTCTCGTGGGTCGTGGCCTCCGCCATCGGCGCGCTGCCTTACGTGCTCCACGGCACGACGGCGAACTTCACCGACGCGTTCTTCGAGGCCATGTCGGGCTTCACGACCACGGGAGCGTCCATCCTTTCCAACATCGAGGAGAATCCCCGCGGCATCCTGCTCTGGCGCGCGCTCACGCACTGGCTCGGCGGCATGGGCATTATCGTCCTCAGCCTGACGATCCTGCCCTTCATCGGCGGCGGCGGCATGCAGCTTTTCAAGGCCGAATCGCCGGGGCCGCTGCCGGAAAAACTCACGCCCCGCCTGCAGCAGACCGCCGCGATCCTGTGGGAGATCTATATCTTCCTTACCGCGCTGGAAGTCGGCGCGCTGATGCTGTGCGGCGCTTCGTTTTACGAGGGCGTCACGCACGCATTCGCCACCGTCGCCACCGGCGGGTTCTCCATCTACAACGACAGCATCGCCCACTTCCGCAGCCCGGCCGTCGAATGGGTCGTCACCGCGTTCACGTTTCTGGCCGGCGTCAACTTTTCGCTGCACTATCTGTTCCTGCGCGGCAGCTTCGGCGCGTATTTCAAAGACGACGAGTTCCGCTGGTACGGCGTCATCATCCTTGCCGTGGCGGCCGCCGTCGCCTGCTCGGCCCTGTGGAGCGGGCTGGATATGCCGCCGGGGCGGGCGGTGCGCCACGCCGCCTTTCAGACGGTGACGCTGATGACCACGACCGGATTCATGGTCACCGATACGTTGCAGTGGCCGTACTTCGTCCAGATGGTGCTGCTGGCGATCATGCTCGTCGGCGGCTGCGCCGGATCCACCTCGGGCGGCATCAAGGTCGTGCGCTTCATGATCGCCGCGCGCCACGCCAAAAACGACATGATCCGCTCGCTCCAGCCGCACCGCGTGCTCTGCGTGCGCGTCAACGGCAAGCCGCAGGAGAGCCGAGTGGTCAGCACAGTGCTCTCGTTTTTCGTGTGCTACATCGTTATCCTCATCGCCGTCAGCCTGTTTTTGGCCGCTCTCGGCATCGACCTGCTTTCGTCCTTTTCAGGCGCGCTGGCCTGCGTCAGCAACGTCGGCCCCGGGCTGGGCGCCTTCGGCCCCGCCAGCAACTACGCCTCCGTCCCCGCCGCCGGCAAATGGGCCCTGGCCTTCGCCATGCTCGTCGGCCGTCTGGAGCTCACCACCGTGCTGCTGCTGTTCGTGCCCGATACGTGGAGGAGATAGGGAGCGCGATCGTTTGGCGTACTTTTTACCGACTTCGTAATGAGTCTGATTGGCGCGTTCCTTATTCCAAATACGCGCGCGGCGCAATTTTGCGTCGCACGGAACAAATGAGCCGCCAATTTGGCGCCGCTCGTTCGGTCTTACATTTTCCCCTGCAACGCGGCGGCACAAGATTCAGTATTTCTTCCGACAGGATCTTGATTTTGCCGTGCAAAAGTGTTATAAAACGGGCGTTCATCGGAGGTTTGTCGTTCTGAAGAAACGATAAAGCCGGATAAGATGGCGGGCTGGGATGCCTGCGGCTTATCCGGCTTTTTTTGATTGGGGGCGTTGGACGGTGAGGATGAATCACGACTTCACGCGCGGGCCCATTTTCGGGCCGCTGATGGGGTTCGCGCTGCCGGTGCTGGCGGCGTTGTTTTTGCAGATGCTGTACGGCGCGGTGGACATGATGATCGTGGGCTGGTTCTGTCCGGCCTCGGACATCGCCGCGGCCTCGACGGGCGGAACGGTCATGCAGAGTCTGACGATCGTGGTCACGGGCCTGTCGCTGGGCACGACGGTGCTGCTCGGGCAGAAGTTCGGCGAAGGGCGCTCCGACGAAATAGGGGCGGTGGTAGGGCTTCGATTTGTCTGTTCGCGGCGATTGGCGCGGTGATGGCGGTCGCCATGCAGTGGCTGGCCTATTACTGCGTTCTGGCCATGCGTACGCCCCCAGCGGCGTTCGGCAGCGCGCTGAGCTACGTGAAGATCTGCAGCGCCGGCGCGCCGTTCATAGTGGCGTACAACGTGCTGGGCAGCGTCTTTCGCGGCATGGGCAACTCGCGGATCCCGCTGTTGTCGGTCGCTATCGCCTGCGCGGTGAACATCGCCGGCGACTGGCTGCTGGTGGGGCCGGCGGGCATGGGGGTAGCCGGCGCGGCGGCGGCCACGGTGGCGG
>NZ_ADFP01000062.1 GCF_000177335.1 Pyramidobacter piscolens W5455 | reverse complement strand
GGATCGCCGCCGCCGTGTAGCCCCTGCCGCGCTCGGCCAGCTCCCGCGGCGCGCCGCAGTCGACCACGCGTCCGCCGGCGCTTCCGCCCTCGGGGCCGAGGTCGATCACGTAATCGCTGGAACAGATGATGTCCATGTTGTGCTCGATGAGCAGCACCGAGTTGCCCTGATCGACCAGAGCATGGAGGATGCGCAGCAGGCGCCCCACGTCGGGATAGAAAAGCCCGGTCGAAGGCTCGTCGAGCAGGTAGAGCGTGCTGCCGCCGAAGCGTTTGCTCAGCTCCTTGGCCAATTTGACGCGCTGCGCTTCGCCGCCGCTGAGCGTCAGCGCCGACTGGCCGAGGTGGATGTAGCCCAGTCCGGCGCGCTGCAGAAATTCGAGCTTGCGCGCGATCCTGGGCAGATCCTTGAAAAGTTCCATCGCCTCGTCGACCGACAGATTGAGCACGTCGGCGATGCTGTGCCCCTTGAACTTCACTTCCAGCGTCTCGCGGTTGTAGCGCGTGCCGTGGCAGACGTCGCACTCCACGTACACGTCGGGCATGAAGAGCATGGAGACGCGCCGCTCGCCCGCGCCGCCGCAGGCCTCGCAGCGCCCGCCCTTGACGTTGAAGCTGAAGCGCCCGCTGGCGTAGCCGCGCAATTTCGCCTCGGGCAGCTGCGAATACAGCTCGCGGATCGCCGAAAAGACGCCGGTATAGGTGGCCGGGTTGGAGCGCGGCGTGCGGCCGATCGGGCTTTGATCGACCATAGCCACGTTTTTCAGCCGTTCCCAGCCGAGAATGTCCTTGTGGCGCCCCGGACGGTCGCGGTAATCGGCGTCCAGCTTGCGGCGCAGGCCGCGGTACAGCACGTCGTACATCAGCGAGCTTTTGCCCGAGCCGGAGACGCCGGTCAGGCAGACCAGCGAGTTCAGCGGGATGGAGACGTCGACGCCTTTCAAGTTGTGTTCGGCCGCACCGAGAATTTCAAGACGCTCTTTAGGAAGCGCCAGTCGTTCCGAACGCACCATGCCGCACCGGTCGCCGCGCAGATAGGGGCCGGTGAGCGAATTCGTCTTGCGGAACTCTTCCGCCGCGCCGCGCTGGACCACTTCGCCGCCGTAGCTGCCCGCGCCGGGGCCGATCTCGACGATGTAATCGGCGGCCAGCATCGTGTCGCGGTCGTGCTCCACCACGATCACGGTGTTGTCCATGTCGCGCACCGATTTCAGCGCGCCGATCAACTTTCCCGTGTCGCGGCTGTGCAGGCCGATGGTCGGCTCGTCGAGCACATACATGACGCCCGACAGCTTCGAGCCGATCTGCGTCGCCAGGCGGATGCGCTGGCTCTCGCCGCCGCTCAGCGTGTCGGCGCGGCGTTTCAGCGTCAGGTAGCCGACGCCGACTTCAACGAGGAAACTGAGGCGCTTTTCCAACTCGACGATGACTTGGCTGACGACTTCGTTCTGCCCGGGGTCGTCTTTGTGCTGCCTGACGATCTCGTAAAAATCGCTCACCGGCAGCGAGGTCAGTTCGTCGATGTTCTTTCCCCAGAAACGCACCGACAGCGCTTCGGGACGCAGGCGCGTGCCGTGACAGGTCTGGCACTCGTCTTCGCTACGGTAGCGTTCCAGCTCTTCGGCCATCGTTTCCGACTCGGTGCTGTCGTAATAGCGCTGCAGCCACGGCAGCAGGCCTTCGTAGCGCCCCTGATACTCAGAGATCTCGCCGCCGCGCTCGAACTGCAGCAGCATGCGCACGTCGGAGCCGTACAGCAGGATCTGTTTCTGTTCCTGCGCAAGTTTTTTGTAAGGCGTGTCGAGATCCAGCCTGACCTTTTTCGCCAACTCTTCGAGACGGTACATCATGTACTGCTTGCCGCGGAACGGCAGCAGCGCCCCGGCCCGCACGGACAGGTCGGGATTGACCGCCAGTTCTTCGGAGAAGTGGCTGTGGCTGCCCAGCCCCGAGCAATCGGGGCAGGCTCCCATCGGGTTGTTGAAGGAGAACAGCGCCGGCTGGATGTCGGGCAGCGAGACGCCGCAGTCGGGGCAGACGAAGCGCTCCGTGAGCATGTCTTCCGTTCCGTCGGCGGCGATGATCACGAAGCCCTCGCCGAGCTGCAGGGCGGTCTGCACGGCCTCGGCCATGCGGCTTTTGCGGTCGGGCTGCACCGACATGCGATCGACGACCACCTCGACGCTGTGCTTTTTGTTCTTGTCCAACGGAATTTCTTCCTCGAGCCAGAGGACTTCGCCGTCGACGCGCACGCGCATGAAACCTTTCTTGCGCAGCGCCGCGAAGACGTTCTTGAACTCGCCCTTTTTGGCGCGCACGACCGGGGCGAGAACCTCGAGCCGGGCGCCGCCGTGCCGGCGGTAGATGCGGTCGACGATCTCGTCCACGGAATACTTGTGGACGGGCTTGCCGCACTGGGGGCAATACGGCGTGCCGGCGCGGGCGAACAGCAGGCGCAGGTAGTCGTAGATCTCGGTGACGGTGCCGACGGTGGAACGGGGATTGTGAGAAGCGCCCTTCTGCTCGATGGAAATGGCCGGCGACAGCCCTTCGATGTCGTCCACGTCGGGTTTTTTCTGCACGCCGAGGAACTGACGCGCGTATGACGACAGAGATTCCACGTAGCGACGCTGGCCTTCGGCGTAGAGCGTGTCGAACGCCAGCGAACTTTTTCCCGACCCCGAAGGGCCGGTGATGACGACGAGTTTGTTCTTGGGGATTTCCAGAGAGACGCCCTTGAGGTTATGCTCTCTTGCGTTTCTTATAACGATTTCCTGACGCGGCACGGAGACCGGTTCCTCCTTCTTCGTCGCCGAACCCGCCTTGGGGAGTTCGGCCTTCTTCCATAGCCTGGATCATGTCGCGGATCTTGGCCGCCTTTTCGAACTGGAGCTTTTCCACGGCCTCCCACATGAGCTTTTCGAGGGCCTCGTTGTCCATGTGCTCGATATGCTGCTGCGCGCGCTTGTTCTTCGCTTCGGGCGCGGCCTCGAACTCCACTTCCGGCAGCATGCGCTCGATGGACTTGTGGATCGTCTGCGGCACGATATGATGTTCCTCGTTGTATTTCAGCTGCGCCTCGCGGCGGCGCTTCGACTCGCCGACCGCCTCGCGGATGCTGTCGGTCACTTCGTCGGCATAGAGGATCACGCGCGAATCGACGTTGCGCGCCGCGCGCCCCATCACCTGCACGAGCGAGCGGTAGGAGCGCAAGAAGCCTTCGCGGTCGGCGTCGAGGATCGCCACGAGCGTCACCTCGGGCATGTCGATGCCCTCGCGCAGCAGGTTGACGCCGATCAGCACCTCGATGTCGCCGCTGCGGAGATGGTTGATTTCCTCCGCGCGTTCGAAGGCGTTCAATTCGGAATGGATATATTCGGACTTGACGCGCAGCGTGCGCATGTATCCGGCCAATTCCTCGGCGCCTTTTTTGGTGAGCGTGGTGACGAGACAGCGGCCGCCCGCGCCCCGGACTTTCTGGATCTCGGCCAGCAGGTCGTCGATCTGTCCCGTCGCTTTGCGGACCTCCACCTCGGGATCGGCGATGCCGGTGGGGCGGATCAGCTGCTCGACGACGCGCCTGGAGTGCGCCAGTTCCCAGTCGCCGGGCGTGGCCGAGCAGCAGACGACGCGCTGCATGTAGCGTTCGAACTCGTGCCATTTGAGGGGGCGGTTGTCGAGGCACGACGGCAGGCGGAAGCCGTGCTCCACGAGCACTTCCTTGCGCGCGCGGTCGCCGTTGAACATGCCGCGCACCTGCGGCAGCGTGATGTGCGACTCGTCAACGATCATCAAAAAGTCCGGCGGAAAGAAATCGATCAGCGTGCCGGGCTGTTCGCCCTCGGCGCGGCCGTCGAGGTAGCGCGAATAATTCTCGATGCCGGAGCAATAGCCGGCTTCGGCCAGCATTTCCATGTCGTAGCGGGTGCGGCTGCCGAGGCGCTCGGCTTCGAGGTATTTCCCTTCGGACTTGAAGCGGCCGACCTGAAGCTCCATCTCGCGCTTGATCTTGTCCATCGACTCGGCGATCGCGCCGTCGCTGGTGACGTAATGCTGCGCCGGGAAGACCGAGACGTGCTGCTTGCGCGCCGTGGAACGCCCGCTGACGGGATCGACTTCCTCGATGGATTCCAGTTCCTCGTCGAAGAAGGAAAAGCGCAGCGTGGCGTCGCTGTACACGGGATACACCTCCAGCACGTCGCCGCGCACGCGGTACTTGCCGGGCTGAAGGTCGAAGTCGTTGCGCTCGTAATAGGCTTTCATCAGCGCTTCCTGGAAGCTGCGGCGGTTCCAGCGCTCGCCCACGGAAAAATTGACGATGGCGTCTTCGTAGTTCTTGCGCTTGCCCATGCCGTAAATGCAGGAGACCGACGCCACCACGATCACATCGCGGCGTTCGATCAGCGACTTGGTGGTGGCGAGCCGCATGCGCTCGATCTGGGTGTTGATGGAAGCGTCCTTTTCGATGAACGTGTCCGAGCTGGGGATATAGGCTTCGGGCTGGTAGTAATCGTAATAGCTCACGTAATAATGCACGGCGTTCTCGGGGAAAAAGCGTTTGAACTCGCTGAACAGCTGCGCCGCGAGGGTTTTGTTGTGAGCCAGCACCAGCGTGGGGCGGTCGTACTTCGCCACGACGTTGGCGACGGTAAACGTCTTGCCGCTGCCCGTCACGCCCATCAGCGTCGAGCATTTTTCGCCGCGCTCCAGCCCCTCGAGCAGCGACTCGATGGCCTGCGGCTGATCGCCCGACGGCGGCCAGGGAGCGTGCAGTTTGAATTTTTCAGTCTCCATGATCGGACCTCCATGATGAGACAAAAACAAATGACGAAACGAAAGCGAAAAGAAAAGGACGGAGCGAAAAGATCCACTCCGTCCTTATATTGTACCAGTTTATTCGCCTTTTGCAGAGGGCGGTTCTTTTCGTTCCATCGGGGCCATCTCGTTGGAAACGACGGGCGCCCGCGGAATAAAGCCGTCCGCCGCCTTCTCTTCCGCCGGAGCCGGCTCTTCCGGCGCGGGAGCGCCGGCACTTTCGGACGCGGCTTTTTCTTCGGACTTCTCGGAAACGGGCTCTTCCTCGCCGAGCAGCACCGCCAGATCGTGACCGTCCATCACTTCGCGTTCGAGTAGCGTTTCGGCGACGAGATCGACCTTGTCCCTGTTGTCCGACAGCAGCTTTTTGACGCGAACGTAACACTCCTCCACGATCTTGCGGACTTCCTCGTCGATGGCGAAGGCGATCTGGTCGCTGTAATTGCGGTCTTCGCCCAGGTCGCGGCCGAGGAACACCTCATGGCGCTGGCGTCCCAGCACGACGGGGCCAAGAGAGCTCATGCCGTACTGCGTGACCATGCTGCGGGCCACCTGCGTGGCGCGTTCCAGGTCATTGCTGGCGCCGGTGGTGATGTCGCCGAAGACCAGTTCTTCGGTGACGCGCCCGCCGAGCAGCACGCAGATGTTGTTGGTCAGCTCGTTCTTCGAGGCCAAAAATCGGTCTTCCGCCGGCAGCTGCAGCGTGTAGCCCAGCGCCGCGCTGCCGCGGGGGATGATCGAGATCTTGTGCACGGGATCGCACCCGGGGATCAGCTTCGCCACCATCGCGTGCCCCGTTTCGTGGTAGGCGATGATCTTCTTCTCGCGCGGGCCGATCAGGCGGCTCTTGCGCTCGGGGCCGGCGATGGAACGGTCGATGCCTTCTTCCAGCTCGGCCATGCCGATCTCCGTTTTGCCGCCGCGGGCGGCCAGCAGCGCCGCCTCGTTGATGACGTTGGCCAGATCGGCGCCGACGAAGCCGGGCGTGCGCTTGGCCAGCACCTCGAAATCGACGTCGGGGGCGAATTTTTTGTCCTTGGCGTGGACTTTCAGGATCGCTTCGCGCCCCTTCACGTCAGGCGTGTCCACGACCACGTGGCGGTCGAAACGCCCGGGGCGCAGCAGCGCCGGGTCGAGCACGTCGGCGCGGTTGGTGGCCGCGATCAGGATGATGCCCGTTTTCTCGTCGAAGCCGTCCATCTCGACGAGCAGCTGGTTCAGCGTCTGCTCGCGCTCGTCGTGGCCGCCGCCGAGACCGGTGCCTCTCTGGCGTCCGACGGCGTCGATCTCGTCGATGAAAACCAGACAGGGCTGGTACTTGCGGGCCTGGTCGAACAGGTCGCGCACGCGCGAAGCGCCGACGCCGACGAACATCTCCACGAAGTCCGAGCCGCTGGTGCTGAAAAACGGCACGTCGGCCTCGCCGGCGCAGGCGCGGGCCAGCAGGGTCTTGCCGGTCCCCGGCGAGCCGAGCAGCAGCACGCCCTTGGGCACCTTGGCCCCCAACTTGGTAAAGCGGTCGGGAGACTTGAGGAATTCCACTACTTCCTTGAGCTCTTCCTTGGCCTCGTCGCAGCCGGCCACGTCGTTGAAGGTCACCTTGGGACGGTTGTCGAGGAACATTTTCGCCTTGCTCTTGGCAAAACTCATGACCTTTCCGCCACCGCCCTGCATGTTGTGCAGGAAGAAGATCCACACGCCGATCAGCAGCAGCGTGGGGAACACGGACGAAGCCAGCGTCATCCACCACGGCGTTTCCGGCGGCTCGGCGATCCTCACTTCTACGCCCCGGGCGGCGGCTTCTTCGGCCACATCCTTGACGCCGACGATGTTGCTGACGAACGTCTTGCCGTCGGCGTAGCGCCCCTGGGCCTTCATCTCGTTGATCGTGAAGTTTTTGATCCGTCCCGCGGCCAGATCGGTCTTGAATTGGCTGTAAGGGACCTCCGCCACTTCCGGCCCCGCGGTCTGAGGCGTGAGAAACATGTTTACGACGCTGACGACGAGCACCACGAGGATCAAATACACGCCGAGATTCTTCATTAATCGCTGCACAATGGCGCCTCCTTAAAATTCATAACATCACTCCGAGACGGAGCGCACCGTGTGGATCGAAGGCAGGTTGCGCATCTTCTGATCATAATCCATGCCGTAGCCGACCACGAACTCATCGGGAATCACGAATCCCGTATACTCCACCGGCACGTCGACGACGCGTCGTTCCCTTTTGTCCAGCAAAACGCACACTTCCACGGACGCGGCGCCCTCGTCCTTGAAGTATCCGCGCAGGTGCTGCAGCGTCAGCCCCGTATCCACGATGTCCTCGACGATCAAAATGTTGCGTCCCTTCACTGCGATGCCGGTTCCCTGCGAGATGGTCACTTTGCCCGACGACGTGGTCGAAGCGCCGTAGGATGCGGCCTTCATGAACTCCATGACGACGTTCACCGACGGCGAGATCTCGCGCACCAGGTCGGCCATGAAGATCACCGCGCCGCGCAGGATGCCGATGACAGTCAAACTCTGCCCGTCGTATTTTTTACTGATTTCCGATGCCAGCACGCGAACGCGCGCGGCGATCTGCTCCCTGGCGATCAGAACTTCCGCTGCCTTCAATTCCATAAAGATTCCCTCCAGCGCCCGACAAGGGGACTCAAAACAACCTCAGCAACGATGTTATATTTTACACTATGGCGAAGGATTTCCCATTGGTTTTGTTTTTTTTCCGCCCGAAAAACATTTTTCTGAAAAATCACCGGAAAAAAAGACGTTGTCACATCGTATTTTTCACTGTTTTTTTGCAGAACGACCGGCCGTGCCCCATCGAGTGGACAGCGTAGGCCAAAACCGGCCTCCGCAGACGCGTCCTTCCGCCGCAGCGAAACTCTCCAGCCGCCCCAACGCGCCGTTTCGCCGAGCGAAAGCTCAAGCGCCTCCAAACGCTTCTCCGCCGCCGGATGCCAGCACAGCATGCCGCCGCCGGCTTCCACGTCGACCGCGGAGCCCCATTGGAACACAAAACGTCCGGAGCGGCGCATCAAGCGATCCAACTCTTCAATGCGCACTCTGGACAAGGCGGGCAGCTCCAGCCGGCGCCCCACAAAGCGCACCAGTTCCCGGCGCTGGAACTCGTGGACGCGGCGCAATTTGCTCAGGCTCAGGCACGGCCAGCCGCGCTGCGGCAGCGAGACCTCGCGGCACAGCGCGGACGACTGTTCTTCCTGCATCTTCCGCCAAAGCTGCGCCTCTTCGGCCAGAGAAGCCAGATGCTCGACGACGCCGGAATTGACCTCGCGGGCCAACAGAGGCATCACTTCGTTGCGGACGCGGTTGCGCTGGTAGATGTTCAGCGCGTTCGTCTCGTCGTCTACCCAGCTCCAGCCCTGGGCGCGGAGAAAATCGCGCAGTTCCTGGCGGCGGAACGAAAGCAGCGGCCGGATATAAATGTCGCGCTGTTCCGGCATCCCCGCCACGCCCCAAAGCCCGCAGCCGCGGGCCAGATTCATGAGCGTGTTCTCGGCCAGGTCGTCGCGCGTATGCCCCAGCGCCACCAAGCGACAGCCGAATCTTTGCGCCGTCTCTTCGTAGAGCTCGTAGCGAAGCCGACGCCCCGCCGCTTCCTCGGATTCGCCTTTGCGTGACAACGCGGAGACCGGACGACGCTCGATCACGCAGCGCACGCCCAATTCCGCGCAGCGCTTTTTTACGAACTCGCCGTCGCGGGACGAAGCGCCGCGGAGACCGTGGTCCATGTGAAGCACAACCAACTGCGAAGGCTCGTAAAGCCGGGAAAAAGCGCACAGCAGGCTCATCGAATCGCTGCCGCCCGAAACGCCGAGCAGCACCGGCGTTTGACCGAGCCAGCCGCGTCGTTCCATGACGCCGCGAAAGCGCCGCGGCACATCGCTTTTCGTCACGTCAGGTTCTCCCCTTTCCTTCGCCTCACGGAAATTGATTCTAAATCGAATACGCGGCAAAATCAAGTTGAAGGCGCAAATAAAATCACGCCCGCGTCATAAAAAATCGCTCGTCCGCAGACGGACAAGCGATCTTTGTCAGAGCTGTTCTTTTGACGATTCGATCAGTTTCAAGGCCGCCCTTGCCGCCGCCTGCTCAGCTGCCTTGCGACTGGTTCCTCTGCCGCGGGCAAGTTCCCTGCCGTCCAGCAGAGCCCGGGCGATAAAAATCGGATCGTGCTCCGGCCCTTTGCGCTCAAGAAGTTCATAATAAGGCGCCGGACCGTTCCGTTCCTGGCAGAGAATCTGCAGACGGCTCTTCGGATCGAGCTGCTCGCGCGCCGCTCCCCGCGGGCGACGGTTCAGAAAAGCGCGGGCCTGTTCCAGCCCGCCGTCGAGATAAAGAGCCCCGATCAAAGCCTCGACCGCGTCGCCGATCATGTTTTCGCTGGCGCTGCCGCGCTGCCCCATTCCCAAAAGGAGCAGACCGTCCAAGCCCAAGGAGTGCCCCCAGGCGGAAAGCACTTCTTCGCGAACCAGCGAGGCGCGCTCGCGGGTCATCTGCCCTTCGCTGGCGTCGGGGCGGGCGCGGAACAGTTCCTCGCTGATCAGCACTTCCAGCACGGCGTCGCCGAGAAACTCGAGACGCTCGTTCCAGAACGGAACTCCCCGTTCGTGAGCGTAGGACGAATGGGTCAGCGCTTCTTCCAGCAGAGCCGGGTCGCTGAACTCGTAGCCGATGCGCCGCTGGAACTCGAGCAGGTCTTTTGTCCGCGCCAGCTCCGCCTCGTTCATCAGCCTTCGTACTTTTGCAGCGCGAGCACGCCGTTGTGCCCGCCGAAGCCGAAATTGTTGACGAGGATGCGTTTGACGTCCCGATCGTACAGCGTTTCAGCGACGACGTTGACGTTGCACTCGGGATCGGGCGTTTCGTAGTTGCGCGTCTTGTGGACGATCCCCTGTTCGAAAGACTGGAGCGCCGCCACGACCGCCACGCCGCCGGCCGCACCGAGCGTATGGCCGAAAATCGACTTGGTGGAAGTGACGAGCGTGTCCTTCGCCTTGTCGCCGAGAAGTCCGTTGATGGCCTTGGACTCCATGATCTCGTTGAGATGAGTGGACGTTCCATGGGCGTTGACCAAATCCACGCCGTCCCAGCCCGACTGCGTCATGGCCAGCTCCATGGCCTTCATGGCGCCGACGCCGTCGGGATCGGGAGCGGTCAGATGATAAGCGTCGCATGTGGCGCCGTAGCCGGTCAGCTCGCCGTAAATGTGAGCGCCGCGGGCGCGGGCGCGTTCAAGATCTTCGAGAACGACGACACCGGCTCCTTCCGCGACGATGAAACCGGCCCGGTCTTTGTCGAAGGGACGGCACGCACGCTCCGGATCGTCGTTGTGAGTCGTACAGAGCGCCTTCATGGAGGCAAAACCGGCTACCGTCAGTCCCATCACGCAGGCCTCGGCGCCGCCGGCCAACATCACGTCGGCGTCGCCGCGCTGGACGGCGTACCATGCTTCGCCGATGCTGTTGATCGACGACGCGCAGGCGGTGACGATACACATATTGGGACCTTTGCAGCCGTACTTGATGGCGATGTAAGCCGAGGTCATGTTGCTGATCATCATCGGGATGGCGAAAGGCCCGACGTGACGGGGGCCTTTTTCGGAAAGGTCCTGATATCCTTCCCAGCTGGTATGCAGCCCGCCGGTGCCGGAACCGATGTAGACGCCGAACTTCCATGGATCGACGGAAGCCGGATCAAGTTTTGCGTCTTCAAGCGCCATCGACGCCGCTGCCGTCGAGAACTGAATGACGCGGTCGGTGCGCTTGGCCTCTTTTTTAGCCATATAAAGGTCAGGGTCAAAGTCGCGAACCTCGCCCGCAATTTTCACATTGTAGTCGGACGCGTCGAAAGCGGTGATGTTCCTGATGCCGTTTTCTCCCGCTTCGAGGGCGCGCCAGTAATTATCCTTGCCGATGCCAACGGGGCTGACCACGCCGAGCCCGGTGATCACGACTCTTCGATTCATTTTGAGATCTCCTTGCCGCCTCGGTGGGCGAAATACGATAAATGACTCTTCAAAATCGGGAGAGGATCGCCGTACCGGTATCCTCTCCCCCGCACATACAGCTCAGTTACTCCTCAATGCCAAGCTTACTGGCGGCGTAGTTGATCGCTTCACCGACAGTGGTCAGCTTCTCGGCATCCTCATCGGGGATCTCGATGTCGAACTCTTCCTCGATGCCCATGATCAGCTCGACGATGTCAAGGGAATCGGCGCCGAGATCTTCCACAAAGGAAGCCTCGGGACGGATCTGCTCCTCTTCCACGTCAAGACGGTCGATAATGATTTCCTTCAGGCGAGCGAGAACATCTGCTTTAGTCATAGCTCAAAGCACCTCCATAAAAATATGCGGCCTCGTAAAAGAACCGCTCTATGCCATTGTCATCCCGCCGTCGACGGCGAGAACCTGACCTGTGATATAAGAACTGCTTTCCTGGACGAAGAAGGACACGGCGTTGGCCACGTCCTCGGGATCGCCCTGACGTCCCTGCGGAATGCCCGTCAGGATCGCTTCCTTGGCGGCGTCGCTCAGGACTTTCGTCATATCGGTGGCGATGTAACCGGGAGCGACGCAGTTCACCGTCACGCCCTTGGCGGCATATTCGCGCGCCACGCACTTGCTGAAGCCGATCACGCCGGCTTTGGCGGCGCCGTAATTGGCCTGTCCGGGATTGCCCGTGACGCCGACCACCGAAGAGATGTTGACGATCCGCCCCCAGCGGGCGCGGACCATGGATTTGATCGCTTCGCGCGTGCAGAGGAACACGGACTTGAGATCGGCGTCGAGCACGTCGTCCCAGTCGGCGTCTTTCATTCTCATCAGCAGCCCGTCTTTCGTCTGCCCGGCGTTGTTCACAAGGATCTCGACGGGGCCGAGGGACTCTTTGACGTCGTCGAAAAGCTTTTTTACCGCTTCGGAACTGGAAACGTCGCCGGCAAAAGCCAGCGCTTTTCCGCCGGCGGCCGTGATCTCGTCCACCAAGGACTGGGCCGCTTCCGCCGAAGAACGATAGTTCACCGCCACGGAACAACCGTCGGCGGCCAGGCGCTTCGCCACCGCGCGGCCGATGCCGCGGCCGGCGCCGGTTACTAAGGCAACGCGAGCCATCGTTACGCCTCCGCTTTCTGCTCAATAAAGGAAGCTACCTGCCCCAGATCGGCAGGCTGCTCCACGTTCAGCGTCGGCGCGTGACGGTCGATCTTTTTGATCGTGCCTGCCAGAACTTTGCCGGGGCCCATTTCGATAAAGCCTTCCACTCCCCGAGAGGCCATGGTCTGCACGCTTTCGACCCATCTGACGGGGCTGTACGTCTGAGCGTAAAGCCCATCGCGAATCGCGGAAACATCGCTCACAGGTCGGGCGGAAACGTTGGCGACCAGCGGGCAGCGTCCCGTACTCCAAACGCACTTTTCCATCTCGGCCGCCAGACGGTCCGCCACGGGGCGCATCAGCGAGCAGTGGAACGGAGCGCTCACGTTCAGCATCACGGAACGCTTCGCGCCTTTTGCGGAAGCCAGCGCGACGGCGCGCTCCACCGCAGCCGTGTGGCCGGAGATGACCGTCTGCACCGGCGTGTTGTAATTCGCCGCTTCGCAGACTTCCTCCTGAGCGGCCTCCGCGCAGATGGCGCGGACCGCGTCGGCTTCAAGCCCGAGGATCGCCGCCATGGCCCCCACGCCTTGAGGCACGGCTTCTTGCATGAAGGATCCGCGCTTGTGCACGAGGCGTACGCCGTCGGCCAACGACAGCACGCCGCTGGCGACAAGGGCCGTATACTCGCCAAGGCTGTGCCCGGCCACAAAAGCGGGATCCAGCGTCATGCCTTTTTCCTGAAGCGCGCGGAACACGGCGATGGACATCGCCAGAATAGCGGGCTGAGTGTAGGCCGTCAAGACCAGCTTGTCCTCGGGGCCGTTGAAGATGATGTCGCTGAGAGAAAATCCGAGAGCCTCGTCGGCTTCGGCAAAGGTCTCTTTTGCCGCTCTGGAAACGCCGCACAGTTCCTTTCCCATGCCGACGGCCTGAGAGCCCTGGCCGGGAAAAACAATCGCATACTTCATAGGCTTCGACTCCTTTTAAGCTTTGGCTTCCAAGTCCTTGAGAATAGTTCGGGCCTCGGCGACCATGCTTTCGATGATATCGGCACAGGAACGAATGTCTCCAACCAGCGCAGCCGACTGGCCGGCCATGACGGAGCCCCGTTCCATGTCGCCGTCGACGACGGCGGCACGAAGACGGCCTGTGCCCAACTTTTCGATCTCGGCCACCGGAGCGTGATTGTACTCGAGATCGAGAAATTCCTTCGTCAGTTTATTGGCGATGCAGCGCACGGGATGCCCCGTGCTGGCGCCGGTCACCGCGGTGCAGCGCTCTTTCGCCCTGACAAGTTCCTGTTTGTAATCGGGATGCACCGTGCATTCTTTGGAACAAACGAAGCGAGTTCCCACCTGAACTCCCTTGGCTCCGAGCGAGAAAGCGGCCGCCATGCCGCGGCCGTCGACAATGCCGCCGGCGCAGACGACGGGGACTTTCACCGCTTGAGCCACAAGAGGCGTGAGCACCATGGTCGTCAGCTCGCCGATATGTCCGCCGGCTTCCATGCCTTCGGCCACCACGGCCTGCGCGCCCTGACGGACGGCGCGGATCGCCACCGCCGTGGAAGCGACGACGGGCATGACGATCGCCCCGAGAGGTTTTAGCCGCTCGATCACTTTGCCGGGGCTGCCGGCGCCGGTCGTAACGACTTTGATGCGATACTTGGCAGCCAGTTCCACCGCAGCGGGAGCCGTAGGCGACATAAGCATGATGTTCATGCCGTAGGGCTTGTCGGTCAACTCGCGAATTTTGAGCAATTCTTTCTCCAGCAGCTCGGGCGGCGTCGCTCCTGCGGCGATGATACCAAGGCCGCCTGCATTGCTGACCGCAGCGGCCAGCTCCGCATTGGCGATCCAAGCCATAGCCCCTTGGATCACAGGATGTTTAATTCCCAAAAGTTCCGTGATTTCCTTACCGAGCATGAAGAAACGAACCCCTTTCGTTTTTCGCAGTCGGCGCGCTGCCGACACAAATCCCCACAAACATCATAAAACGTTCCGACAAACGTTGTGCGATCGTCAGCACAGCGTCTCCTCGGCAGCGACCTTTTCCAGTTCCTGAGCGATATCCTCGCGGATGCGCTCCAGCGCGTTACGCTCCACAAAGCTGTAGGCCACGCCGATGGCGTTGGCGATGGCGGGCGCTTTGGAACGCCCGTGGGCTTTGATCACCGCACCGTTCACGCCCATCAGCGCGGAACCGCCGTAGCGCTGATAATCGACGCGCGCGCCGAGTCTCTTCATGGAAGGGTACAGCAACAGCGCGCCGGCTTTCGCCAGCCAAGACTCCTGGATGGTTTCTTTGACCAGTCCCTTGCAGAACTTGATCAATCCTTCAAAGGACTTGAGCATGACGTTGCCGGAAAAACCGTCGCAAACCACGACGTCCGCGTCGCCCATGGGGACTCGGTTGGCCTCGACATAACCGCCGAAATTCAAGTCGTCGCTCGCGCGCAACCGTTCGCGAGCCGCCACGATGACGTCGTCGCCCTTGATCTCTTCGGAACCATTGGAAAGCAGGCAGACCCGCGGCGACAAGGAGAGCTTTTCCACGTCCTTCATGTAAACGGAACCCATCAGCGAAAACTGCACCAGATTCAGCGGCTTGCAGCGAACGGTGGCTCCGGCGTCGAGAAGGAACACCGGTTTCTTCGTCGGCAGCAAGATCCCCAAACCGGGGCGGTCGATGCCCTTCAGACGACCGACCACAAGCACGCCGCCGGCCACGATCGCGCCCGTGCTGCCGGAGGAGACGCAGCCCTTGGCCTCACCCGACCGGACCATTTCCATAGCGATGCGCATGCTGGAACGCTTTTTGCAACGGATCGCCTTCGCGGGCGACTCGTTCGGATCGACCACTTCCTCGGCATGAATCACGCGAATACGGCCTCGGACGCTGCCGTCAGCTTTGTCCAGATAAGGTTCAATGACGGTTTTATCCCCAATCAAAGCGATCTCGAGATCGCTGTTTCTATTGCATGCTTCAATGACGCCAGGACAAACGGCAGACGCGCCGTGATCGCCGCCCATGGCGTCTACGGCAATTATCATGATTATCCCTCGCTCCCCCGCACGGCTAAAACCGTACTTTCTTCTCCGCTCGACAGAGCCCGCACGATAAAGCGCCCCACGTAAATCTCTCGCTCACCCACGCTGGTATGAACGCTCACAATGTATTTATCGCCTTCATGGACGCCCACTTTCGCCCGGGCCACCAGTCGGTCTCCCACAACCGCGGGAGCGCTGTACCGGCCGCGGAACGTCTGCACGACGACCATATCGGCTTCCACGACAGCGATCGCAAGGGTGCTTGCTTGAGCGTAGATATATTGGTCCCAGACTTGATTGGTATGCCGAAAAGCCATTTCCTTGGTGGTTTGAAGCACGGACAGCGCCCAGATGTTCGGCTCCAGCCCCAGAAGTTCGCCGATGAATTCCTCCTGCTTCAGAGAACGCAGGCGGCTGACAGCCCGTTCGGCCATCTGACGAGTGCGCTCGCGCAGTTCCGGTACGCCCATGAGAGCGCGGTCGAGCCGGATCGTGCTGAGACTCACTTTCAGCAGCCGAGCGAGGTCTTCGTCGGTATAGAGAGGATTCTGTTCTATCAGCGCGAATAACTTTTCGTGGCGCTTCAATTTGCCATTTTTCAGTGACATGTTCCTCCCCCGCTTTTAACACCTAGTCCTAATATCTACTCTCGAACTACGCGAAGTATAAAGACTTTACCGTGAAAGGTCAATACACTTTAAGTCGCCCCGAAATATTTTTTACGTATGAAACCGTGCAGAAATGATTATCCTTCCGCGCCGGTGCATTCTCCCCAAGGAAAGGATTTTCATTGCTTCGCCCCGGTTCTTCTCGTCAATAGACCCTGACCTCTCAAAAGAAACGCAAAGAGCCCCCTGCAGTACCAACTCTATGCAGGAGGCTCTTCAGTTTTCTGTGAGCAGATCAAGCTTACTCGGCTTTCGCTTCGGTTTCGGCCTTGTCGGCGGCGACCTTGAGCACCTTGCGGCCGCGATAATAGCCGCAGACGGGGCACGCGCAATAGTTTTGGATCATTTCGCCGCAGTGAGAGCAGGCCGTCATGTTGGGAGCGGTCTTTTCGCCCAGCCAATGGGCAAAGCGCATGTGAGTCCTGCGGTGGGACACTTTCATCTTCGGGGTTGCCATAGTCATTTCCCTCCTTTTTGCTTTTCTTCATCCAGTAAATCTGTCAGAGCCAGGAAACGCGGATCCATTCGATCCTCGGCGGGGAGGAGCGAATCGATCTCGATGCATCCCTCTGGGCACGTCGCGTAAAGCGGCAGAGCCACCACAAGGCATTCCCACACGAGATCGGTCACGTCGATACTGCCGCCGAGCCACGGAACGGGCATAACGACTCTGTTGGAATCGGAGAATAATTCCTCTTCTTCTTGTACTTTTCCAACATCTTCCGACTGCAAGATGTAAGAATACATGAATTCCTGCTGAATTGCAACCGTTAAAGGCGCACAACATCTACGGCATTCGGTAGCAACTTCTCCCTCGATCCCGATCAAAACGTCGGCGCCTTCGGGCGTTCGCCGCGTTTCCGCGGTGACTTTGAGCGGCCGCGTGAAGGGGAATTCCTGAGCGCCGCAGGACAGCGGCTCTTTCAGGTCCAAAGTCCAGGCCCGAGAGAGACTGCGCTGCGAGTCTTTCGCTTCCGGCAAAGGCACAACGAAACGCCAGTCCGCCGGCCGTTCGGTCAGTGCCATGGGGCTTGCTCTTCCCGCCTCAGGTCCCCGCTCAGAAAGCCATCTTTTTGGTGTCGCGGGCGATGACCAGCTCTTCGTTGGTAGGAATGACGATGACCTTGACCTTGGAATCGGAGGCGCTGATGACGCGTTCCTCGCCGCGGAAATTGTTCTTGGAATAGTCCATCTTCACGCCCAGGAATTCGAGCCCTTCGGTGACCATCTGGCGAGTCGTGGCGCTGTTCTCGCCGATGCCGGCCGTGAAGACGATGGCGTCGACGCCGCCCATGGCCGCCGCGTAAGCGCCGATGTACTTTTTGACGCTGTAAGTCAGCATTTTGTAAGCCAGAGCGCACTTGACGTCGCCCTTGTTCATGCCCTCTTCGACGTCGCGAAGGTCGGCGGAAACGCCGGAAACGCCGAGCAGGCCGCTCTCCTTGTTGAGGATCTTGTCGGTTTTTTCCGCGCCTTCTTTCTGGGCGATGAAGGTGACAACGCTCGGATCGACGTCGCCGCAGCGAGTGCCCATGACGACGCCGGGAAGCGGAGTGAAGCCCATGGAGGTATCGACGACCTTGCCGTGGTCGACGGCCGCCAGCGAGCTGCCGTTGCCGAGGTGGCAGGTGATGATCTTCAGCTCTTCGATGGGGCGGCCGAGGATCTCGGCGCAGCGGGCCGACACGAAGCGGTGGCTGGTGCCGTGAAAGCCGTAGCGGCGCACGTGGTCTTCCTTGTAATATTTCTCGGGCACGGCATAGCGAAAAGCGTAATCGGGCATGGTCTGATGGAACGCCGTGTCGAAAACGCCGACCTGAGGCACCGAGGGCAACGCTGCCGTGATCGCCTCGATGCCGATGATGTTGGCGGGATTGTGAAGAGGCGCAAGAGGCGCGCAGCGCTTCAGAGCGTTCATCACGGCAGGCGTGATTTTGACGGAGCTGGCGAACTCCTCGCCGCCGTGGACGACGCGATGCCCGACAGCGCCCAGTTCGTCGAGGCTCTTGAGCACGCCGACCTTGGCGTCGAGCAGCGACTTGAGGACGAGATCGACAGCGACCTTGTGATCGGGGATCGCGGTCTCGGTCACCACCGCGTCCATGCCGATCTTGGTGTGCTTGAGGCGGGAACCGTCGATGCCGATGCGCTCGACCAGACCTTTGGCAAGCACGGATTCGTTGTCCATGTCGAAGACCTGATACTTCAGAGAGGAGCTGCCGCAGTTGATAACGAGAATCTTCATTGCAAAAAAACCTCCTTGACGTTTTTGACGCTCTGTCGTATATCCAAACTGTCACTCATCCCCTGCCGCCGAGGGCAAATTCAGAGGAGAATCACCATCATGAGAAAAATCGTCGGCGTCGTCGCCGAATACAATCCTTTTCACCGAGGCCATCGATACCAGATCGAGGAAATAAAAAAGAAAAACGCCGGCGCGGCCGTTATCTCCGTTTTGTCGTCGAACTTCCTGCAGCGGGGCGCGCCCGCGCTGCTGGACAAATGGGAACGCGCCCGCGCCGCGGTGCGCTGCGGCGTCGATCTGGCGCTCGAGCTGCCGCTGCCTTTCTGCGGCAACAACGCCGGCGTTTTCGCCGGCGGCGCCGTGGCGCTGCTGAAAGCAACGGGCGTCGTCGAGGCCATTTCCTTCGGCATGGAAGATGAAACGGATCTGCTTGGCGTAATCTCCGCTATTTTAGTCCAGGAACCTCCGGCTTTCAAGGCTATTTTACAGGATTTCTTAAAAAAAGGACATTCTTACGCCCAGGCGAGGGCCGGGGCAATCGAGCGGCTTTGTCCCGGCGGCGGCGCGCTGTTGGGCAAACCCAACAACACGCTGGCCGTCGCCTACGCGGAAGCGGCGCTGCGCCAGAAGGCCGGCTTCGAACTGTTGCCGGTGCGGCGCGCCGGCGCCGGCTACAACGATCCAAGCGAAGGCGAAATCATGAGCGCGACGGGGATCCGCGAAGCGCTTCTGAACGGACGGACGGAGGTCGCGTACCGCGCCATGCCGGACGAAAGCGCGGCCATCCTTCGAAAAAATATCGCCGCCGGGCGCTGCTGCCTCGATTGGCAGCCGCTCTGGCAGGCAGTGCGGCTGCTGCTCATGCGCGCCGCAAGCGCAGAACTGGCACGGTACGCCGACATCAGCGAAGGCATCGAGAACCGCTTTCTCGACCTGTACCCGCGCTGCGAAAGTTTCGAAGAACTGGCCGAACGGGTCGCCACGCGCCGCTATCCGCGCACGCGCGTCCGCCGTCAGCTCATGGGCATGCTGCTGAACGTCAGCGAGGCGGACAACCAACTCTTTCAGCGCCGCGGCCCCGCCTACATCCGCCCGCTGGCGATGAACCGGCGCGGGCGCGAGCTGCTGCGCCTGATGCGCAAAAAAAGTTCACTGCCGGTGGTCACGAAACCCGCCGGGCTGCGCGGCGACGGCTACGCCCAAAAGATCATGGCGCTGGAGTTCCGCGGCGCGGCGCTGTGGGAAAGTTTTCTTCCCCGCCCCGACTGGGAGCGCGAGAAGAAGGCCGTGCCGCTGCTCCTCGACGACTAGCTTTTCACCACAGCGGCGCCGGCTTTGACGCCGCTGTGAAAGCGCTCCACCAGGCGGCGGTGCACGTAGGGCGGCACGAGGTTGCGCACCTCGCCGCCGAGCTGGAACACGTCCTTGATGGTATGGCTGGAAAGGAACGAATATTTGGCGTCGGTGACGATGAACAGCGTTTCGATCTCCGGCGCCAGCTGACGGTTCATCAGCGCCATCTGAAACTCGTACTCGAAGTCGGACA
This sequence comes from Pyramidobacter piscolens W5455, assembly GCF_000177335.1. Lineage (NCBI taxonomy): Bacteria > Thermotogati > Synergistota > Synergistia > Synergistales > Dethiosulfovibrionaceae > Pyramidobacter > Pyramidobacter piscolens. Next base: position 5,726 of record NZ_ADFP01000062.1, on the reverse strand, counting down.
GCGCCCGCAGGCCGCGGATGACGATGCTGCTTTTGCGCTGGCGCAAAAAATCCACCAGCAGTCCGGAGAAAGAATTCACCGTCACGTTGGAAAGATGTTTGAGAGCCTCGCGAGCCATATCGACCCGTTCGTCGATCGCGAAGGCTCCTTTTTTGTCGGGATTGATCAGGACCGAGACCTCGACCTCGTCGAACAGCGCCGCCGCGCGTTCGGCGATGAACACGTGGCCGTTCGTGATCGGGTCGAAGGAACCGGGATAGACCGCCTTATGCCTGTACATCGGAGACCTCCTTCAGTTTGAGGAAATCGAGCACCGAAACGCCGTAGCGCCGCTCGTCCACCAGTTCCCAGGGCGAATCCGCCAAGTCGAGCGCCTCGCGTTCGGCGCGCTCGAGGATCACCGTGCCGCCCGGTTTCAGCAGTCCGGCATGAGCGCCGAGGAGCCGCGGCAGCTCGCTCATCCACTTCATCTCGTAGGGCGGGTCGGCGAAGATCACGTCGAAGCTCAGCTCGCGTTTTTCCAGCCAGTTCAGCGCCCGGCGCACGTCCATGCAGAGGGCGGTGTGATTTTCTTCGCCCAGCGCGCGGCGGATCTCCGCCGCGCGGTCGCGCAGCAGTTCCACCGTGACGATCGACGCGCCGCGGGCGCGCGCCTCCTTCGCCACCCGCCCGGTGCCGGAGAACAGATCGAGAAAGCTCATGCCCGACAGAGGCCCGAGGATGCTGAACAGAGCCCCAAGCGTCTTGCCGGCAGTCGGTCTGACCTCCTTCACCGCTCCTGGATCCTTCGCGCCACGTCCTCGATGGCGAAGCGCACCGCCGGCGTCAGAAACGGGGCGAAAACGCCGTCCAGTTTGACCAGCGTACACTCCGGCTTACTGACGATTTTGACGTAGAACTTCTGCTCGTAGCCGGAGTCGGTGCAGATCGTCTCCTCCAGCAGCGTGCCGTCGGCGGCGCGAAAACCGCCGCGGAAAGCCCAGTGCGAATCTTCGCCGTGACGCCCCTGCGCGCTGCCCGTCCGCCCCGTCACCGTCCGGTCGAGAAGTTCAAGATCGACCGGCGCCGCCGGCGCGATTCTTACGTGCATGTCCTCCACGCTCCCTTCTACCATTCGCGGCACGCTCCAAAGCGCCGTTTTCTCGATGTAAAGATGATGAATGTCCTTGCCCATGTCCAGCCATTTGCGCTCGTACTTGGTGGTAAGGTCGCGGCGGAAATTGAGGCGGCGCTCGGCCAGTTTCAGCGCCGCGTGAGCGCCGAGGATGCGTTCGACCTCGTCGGCGTACCAGCCCTCGTCGGTGGCCATCTCGAAGACGCCGCCGATTTTCAGCACCGAGGCCAGCACGCCGGAAAACCCCTCCGAGGTGACGCGGCGGCGCGCGTGGCGCTCCTTCGGCCAGGGGCAGGGGAAGCTCATGTAGATGCGCTCCACCGAGTCGTCGGCGAAGCACTCGCGCACGAGGAAGCGCGCGTCGCCGCACAGAAGGCGCACATTCCCCAGCTTCAGGCGCACGACGCGCGAGAGCGCTTTTTCGAGACACATATGGGAAACTTCCACGCCGTAAACCAACGCCTCCGGACGTTTCTGCGCAAGGTCGACGAGAAAATCGCCGTTGCCGAAGCCAATCTCGATCAGCCGCGGCGCGCCCTCGCGTTCCACCGGCAGACGGCAGTCCGGCGTCGGCCTGAGGATCACGTCTCCACGATTCAAAATTCTTCCCTCCAATGCCTTAAAAGCCAGGACTTTCCCTGCGCTTTGCAGGCGTGGAATTCTCGTTTTCTTCCGAAAAGACGGTTCATTATAACAAAAAGTCCGCGACGCGTGAACGGTCCGCCCGCCGCCGTTCTCGCAAACGAAAGACGTTTCACGTGGAACATTTTCGATCTTCCCTTGGCGTAGCTGCGTTCGCGGCGATGTCTTTCAAGAAATGCGACGATCGTGCGCCGAACGGCGACAAAAAAGCCGGGCTTCTTTTTTCGTCGACGAAAAATGAAGTCCGGCCTCCCGTTCAAAAATCGCTCACGCGCGAACCTCCACGCCGAGGGCCGCGGCGGTCAGAGCCTGCATGAGCTCTTCGTTCTCGTATTCCTCGAGGCGCCCCGCGTCGCCGAGCTCGGCCAGCTTCTGGTCGACGGGGATGCGCGCCAGCGTCTTGAGGTTGAAAAGCTTCTCGATCTCCTCGCGGTGCGACGAGCCGAAAAGGTCCCAGCGTTCGCCGCAGTGCGGGCACACCGCGTAGGACATGTTCTCCACCAGGCCGAGCAGCGGCACGTTCATCATCTTGCCGAGATTGATCTGTTTCTGCACGATCATCGTCGACAGGCTCTGCGGCATGGTCACGGCCAGGATGCCGTCGACCTGGATGCTCTGCATGACCGTCAGCGGCGCGTCGGCGGTCCCCGGCGGCAGATCGACGACGGCGAAGTCGAGGCCGTCCCAGGCGCCGTCCTCCCAGAACTGCTTGATGGTGCCGCTGATCAGCGGTCCGCGCCAGACGACGGGCGCGCCGTCGTCCTTGAGCAGCAGGTTGACGGAAAGCACTTTGATGCCGTTGGCCGTAGCGGGCATTTGGATCTTGTTGTTCTCCACGTACGGCGGCCGATCGATGCCCAGCAGTTTCGGGATCGAAGGGCCGGTGACGTCGGCGTCGAGCACGCCGACGCGGTAGCCGGCGCGGTTCAGCGCCACCGCCAGCAGCGCCGAAACGGTGCTTTTGCCGACGCCGCCCTTGCCGCTGCCGACGGCGATGATGCGGCCGACGCCCTGCCGCGTCGGCCCGGGTATTTTATTGCAGTTTCCGGCCGACGAGCAGCTGCTGCACGAACCATTACACGTTTCGCTCATAACGCAAGCCTCCCCAAATAAAAACTCAACGGCCCCATCATACCACTTTTACGCCGTTTTATCCGAGAATCAGCTCTCCGGCCGCGGAAACGAGCGTCGTTTTGACCAGCGTCACCGCCGGTCGCACGCCGCTGCCGCGGATCGCGTTGGTCATCACGCGCGCCGCCAGCACGCCCAGCTCCCTGACCGGCACGCGCAGGCAGTCGACGTGCAGCAGACGCGCCAGCCGTTCGTCGCCGCAGATCAAATCGGGACGTTCGCCGTCGGGCGGATTTTTCGGGGCGTCCCAGATGACGAACGGTTCGCCGACGCCCGTCTCAGTTTCCAGTTTCGACAGGAATTCCATCACGGCCGCCGGACCGCCGCGGTAGCGCACGGGACGACGCCCCGCCAGCGCGCGGATCCGCGCCGAAACGCTCTTGCGCTCCAGCGCCACGCAGAATTGGCCTGCGCGGGAACTCGCCCCGATGCACACCACGGGGATTTCCAGAGCGCCGAGTTCCGGCGCCGGGGCGCCGAACCAGATCAGCCCGTCGGCCTTGCGCCCTTCGATGCGGCGCAGCACGTTAGCGGCCAGCGAGGCGCTGCCGCCTTCAAAAAGGAGCAGTTCCATCTTGCAGCGCGACAGCACGCCAGCAGCCGCGCTCAGAAACTCGCCCGTCCAGGGCGCGTCCATGCGTTCCAGCACCACGGCGGCGACGCCGGTGCGCTTGCTGGAAAGCCCGCTGGCCACCGCGTCCAGTTCGTAGCCAAGTTTTTTTGCCGTCTCCCAGACGCGCCCGCGCGTCTCCGCGGAAATGCGGCGGTCGCCGCGCAGCGCGCGGCTGACGGTGCCTTTGTTGACGCCTGCTTCGAGCGCCACGTCGGCCATCGTGACCCGAGCCATGACGCGCGCCTCAGATTTCGATGATGCTGCCGCCGATGAACTCGCGCAGCAGCGAGTTGCTGGGCACCAGCCGGGAATCCATGGCCGGCACGAAGCGCAGCATGCGCAGCAGACGCATCGCCTCGCCGCGCTGGGGCGAATCCTCGCCGACGGAGCGCAACAGGTTCTCGGCATAGGGCTTCATCACCGGCAGTTCGTAGATCAGCGACGAGTTGAACATCACGTCGGCGTTCTTCTGATAGGGGAAAATATATTTCGCCGCGCCGCGCACCACCGAGGGCCAGCGGTTCAATGTCGCCTCGGGGGAGTTGCCGCGGGTGCGGTTGTCGCGGATCAGACGCCGCAGCAGACGCAGCTCGGTCGTGCTGGTGCGGGAATGCTGGTCGAGGCAGAGGCTGGTCAGCGGCGAAAGGAACACGCCGTAGCGCGCCTGCGGCGGGATCGCCGCAAGTATTTTGTCGTTGAGCCCGTGCAGCCCCTCGAGGATCAGCACGTCGTCCTTTTCCAGTTTCAGTTCGGCTCCGGCCATGCGGCGTCCCTCGTAAAAGTCGAAGCGCGGCAGCCGCACCGTTTTTCCCGCCAGCAGCGCGTGGACGTGATCGTTCAGCAGCTCGGTGTCCACCGCCTCGACCGCCTCGAAGTCGCGCTTGCCGTCCTCGTCCAGCGGACACTTGTCGCGGTCCACGAAGTAATCGTCCAGCGAGATCGCCACGGGGCGCCTGCCGGCCACTTCCAGCTGGATGCGCAGCTTGTGCGACGTCGTCGTCTTGCCGGATCCCGACGGGCCGGCGATGGTGATCACGCGGCGCTCGGGGACGCTCAGAAAATCCTGCGTCACCTCGGCGACCTTCTGGGCGTGAAGCGCTTCGGACATGAGGATCAGTTCCTTGCCGCCGTCGCGCGCCACCGCCTCGCAGATCTCCACCAGATTGACGACGTGGAGTTTGCGCATCCAGTCGGCGTAATCGAGAAAAACCGTGGAAAGCTTGTGCGAAGGCCGGTATTCGGGCAGTTCGCCGCGGCTCAGCGCGACCGGGAAGCGCAGCACGATCCCCGGCGCCAGTTTCGAGAGCTTGTAAGGGCGGAGGTAACCGGTGGAAGGCACCATCGGCGAATAGAAGTGGTCGCGCTCGCCGTCGCAGCAGGCCATTTCCACGGGCAGATCGGACCACATGTGGGCCAGCAGCTTCGCCTTGTCGGGACGCTCGTGTTCTTCGAAAAAGCGCCGCGCTTCGTCGATCGGCGTCATTTCGGCGCGGATGGGCAGATCGGCGGCGATGATCCGTTCCATTTCCGCGGCGATGGCCCCGACCTTGTCCGCGAGGATCTCCTCGTCTTCGCCGTTGCGCCGTTCTCCCGGACGGGGCACGATTTCCCAAAACGTTCCCTCGGAAATGGAATGGGTCACCCGCAGTCCGCGCCCCAGCACGCGGCGAGCCGCGATGGTCAGCACGAAACTCAGCGAGCTCTGGAAGACGCTCACCCCCTCAGACGAGGCGAGGTCGACCCAGCTGACCCGGGCTTCCTTGTCCACGATCCAGTTTAGCGGCCGCAGATAATGGTTGACGTGCCACGCCACCACCGGCACGCCGCCCCGCGCGGCGCCCGCGCGGCGCAGCAGTTCCTCGCCGCTTGCCGGCGCGTCGCACGGCAGAATTTTTCCGTCGGGGAAAGCGACGTTAAACATTTCCCACCCTCCTTGCACAGGACTGCGCGGCGAAATTGCACGGCGCGCATTTTGCTTTTCATTATACAATGCCCTACAATATTCGGCGCAGCGCCAATGAAAAATCTTCGTGCGAAGGAGGCGAACGTCCATGGCCGACGGATTCGAAAGCGACCGCAGCGAGGCCTATTTCAGCGGCGGTATGAAACCGCGCCCGGCGCCGCGACGCATCGGGGCGGCCGAGAAAAAACGCCGCGGAAAAACGGCCGCGGCGGAACGAAAAAATCCCCGCGCCGGAGGATAAAAATTTCCTCCGCGCGGGGATC
>NZ_ADFP01000061.1 GCF_000177335.1 Pyramidobacter piscolens W5455 | reverse complement strand
GCAGGCGGTCGTGCTCGGCGCGCTGATCGGCCTGTGCATGACGGCGGCCGCCGAATCCTGCGCCGATTCGTACGTCGCCTGGATGCACGCCGCGCCCGACGTAGCTCCCGACGCGGCGGCCTATATGCGCATCGTCGGCGCGTCCATGCCTTTTCTCGTGGCGGAGCGGACGATGGCGGGCGTGCTCCAGTCCGCCGGCGACACGGTGACGCCGATGAAGATCTCCGTCGCCGCCAACCTGTGCAACGTGGCGGGCAACTTCCTGCTCATCTACCCCAGCCGGAATCTGGACTGGCTGGGCGGCCTGCCGGTGTGGGGCATGGGCTGGGGCGTGCGCGGCGCGGCGGTATCGACGGCGGTTTCGATCGTTTTGGCGGCCGCCGCCATGGCGGCGGCGCTGAGGCAGCGCCGGGACGAGCTCGAGCTGTCGGCGCCGCGGTTCCTGCGCTTCGAGAAAAAACGCCTGGACGATCTGCTGCGCGTCGGCGTGCCGATCGCGGCCGAACGCATCGTGCTCTCCAGCGGGCAGATCCTCTACATGTCGGTGATCTCCGCGCTGGGCACGGTGGCCGTTTCGGCGCATTATCTGGCGACGACGGCCGAAGGCGTGTGCTACAATCCCGTTTACGGCATCGCCATCGCCGCCACGACGCTGGTCGGTCAGGCTCTGGGCGCGGGCGACGAACGGCGCGCCGAGGCCGAGGGCCGGGCCTGCATCCATCTTTGTCTGGCCGTGATGGCGGTGGTGAGCACGGGCATGTATTTCGGGGCCGAATGGCTGATCCGCGTGTTCACGTCCGACGCGGCCGTGATCGAACAGGGCGCGCGGGCGCTGCGCATCGTGGCGTGGGTGGAGACGCTTTTCGGCGCGGCGCTGACCAGCTCGGGCGCGCTGCGCGGCGCGGGCGATACGGTCATGCCGCTGTGGCTGGGCATTTTCTCCATGCTGGGGCTGCGTCTGGGCGCGGCCTGGCTGTTCGTGCGCGAACTGGGGCTGGGGCTGGCCGGCGCGTGGTACGCCATGGATCTCGATCTGGGCGTGCGCGGCGCGCTGCTGTGGCTTTATTTCAATTCCGGCCGCTGGAAGTTGAAGAGCCGCCGCCTCGCCGCGCGCACCGGCCGATAGAGAGCGGATATTCATACTCGTTTTCGTAAAAAAGGGCACAGTTTCTCCGCCCTTTTTCAGAGCGCCAACGGCGCGTCGAAATCTGCATGGAATCGCGTGCCGCACGTTTTTTTGCGGCACGGGCGCGCGAAGCGCGGCATTTTCGATGAGGCTTTTTCATTGAAAAAAATTGGTCTCGGAAAGCAGGACACCGTTCGGCGGCGCTTCATTGCCGGAAGAACGTTTTTTTGAGCGTCGAGAGTGATGTCGGAAGGGAGATTTTCGATGGAGCAACAGGTGGAAGCGTTGAAGCAAAACGCCGAGCTGCGCGCGTTCAACACCGTAGTGGAGCTGATCCGTCAGCGCGAGATCGTCCCCGGGCAGCGGCTTTTCGAGCCGGATCTGTCCAAACGGCTGTCGATGAGCCGCACGCCGCTGCGCACCGCGCTCAGCCGGCTGGTTGCGGAAGGCATTCTGGTCAAGGAGCGGGGCCGTAAAGGCTATCTGCTGCCGGCATTGTCGTCGGAGGATATGCGGCAGATTTTCTACAGCCGCGCCGCCGTGGAAGGGGCCGCCGCGGCGCGGCTGGCGCATGCCTGCACGCCGGAGCACGTGATGGTGCTGCGCGCGATCAACGCCAAAGAAGCGGAGCTGTTCGGACGAGAGCGGCAAACCCCTGAGGAAAAAGCGCAGTACGCGCAACTGAACGAAGAGCTGCACCGCCTGATCGTCTCCTTTTCCGGCAACGTGTACCTGCTGCGCTTCTTCAACAGCAGTTATTGGCGCTCCACGATGTATACGCTGCTTTACACCCGCTTTTATCGGGAACGAACGCGCCCGACGGGCGAAAACGTGCCGAGCTGGAAGGAACATTCCCTGATCATCGACGCGCTCGAGGCTCACGAGGCGGAGCGCAGCCGCCGGCTGATGGAGGAGCACGTGCTGAACACGTTCCGTTACCGCTCGCTGTTGGAGGAAACGGAAAGACAATAACGCGTTTTTTCTATGATGGAATGTCCGCACACGCGGCGTCCGTCATTTTTTTTGCGTGGAAGTTTCCGCTTTTTTCGTTGGAGATTGCCGGAGACGCGAACGAAAGAAATTTTCGCGCGGGAGAATGTCTTTTATTGACAAGTGAAGTATCTTTAACTATACTAATCGCACGGATTCAAATCTGTATCCAATCTTTTGTCGCCCGAAAGGCGGCGCGTTGTTTTTTTGCGGCCGGCGGTTCCGTGCCGGCCCGCGGCGTAAAGGGCCCTGACGAAGGGCACGGTTTTGTTTTTGATACGGGAGGATTGAGAGGTATGGCGGAAAAAACGGCAAAGCCGCACAAGGAAGTCAAACTGGGCGGCGCGATTGCGATCATGGTGATGATCCTCGCGATCATGATCGTCGGCAAACTGTTCATGAACTTCGACACGGGCATGCTGTGCCTGATCGTCGCGCTGGCGACGACCGTCGTGTACGTGTTCGGCTACGGCTTCACCTGGGATTATATGTTCAAAGAGGGCGTCATCCCGATGGTCGCCCGCGCCTCGGGCGCGATCCTGATCCTGCTGATCGTCGGCCCGATGATCGCCATCTGGATGGCCGGCGGCACGGTCCCGTATCTGATCAAGGTTGGCCTGTCGATCCTCCGTCCCAGTACGTTCCTGATCTCGGCCTCGGTGATCTGCGCCATCTCTTCGGTGCTGACGGGCACTTCGTGGGGCTCGGCCGCCACGTTCGGCGTGGCGCTGATGGGCATCGGCCACGGTCTCGGCATCAATCCCGCCGCCACCGCCGGCGCGGTCATCGCGGGCAGCTACTTCGGCGACAAGATCAGCCCCATTTCCGACACCACGGTCCTGGCGGCTGCGACCGCCGAGTGCGACATCATGGACCACATCAAGTCGATGATGTGGACGACGCTGCCGGCGTTCTGCATCGGCTTGGCCGTGTACGCCTACGTCGGCTCGTCCAGCGCCGACACGATGGACATGACCCGCATCAACGAGATCGTCGGCGCGATCGAGAAATCCTACAAGCTGACGCCGCTCGTGCTGATCCCCGCGGGCGTCATGCTGGTGCTGTCCTACATGGGCAAGCCGACGATCCCCGTGCTCTGGGCGTCGATGGTTTCGGCCATACCGTTCGCGATGATGCAGGGCCATTCGCTGCCCGCGATCGTCAAGATCATGGCCAGCGGCCCCAAGGCGGCGACGGGCGTCAAGGTGGTCGACAGCCTGCTTAGCCGCGGCGGACTTTCTTTCATGTCCGGCTCGGTCGTGGTCGTGTTCTTCGCCTACATCTTCGCCGGGCAGCTCGAGTGCACCGGCACGATCAAGGTGATCACCAACGCCATGCGCGAGCGCTTCATCAAGAGCAGCGTCGGCCGCTTGGTGTTCTCCACCTCGCTGACGGGCATTATCACCGCGCTGGGCACGGGCAACTCCTACCTGAGCATCATCATGCCCGGCATCATGTACCGCGATCCGTTCGACGAGTTCGGCATTCGCCGCAACGTGCTGTCCCGCACGCTCGAGGATTCCGGCACGGTGGTCGTGCCGCTGATCCCTTGGTCGGCCGCGGGCGTTTACATGGCGTCGGTGCTCGACGTGCCGGTGCTGGAGTATCTGCCCTGGACGGTCATGTGCTACGCGGGCGCGGTGCTGGCGTGGATCTACGCGTTCTGCAACATTGCGATTTTCCGCAACAAGACTGCGGAAAGCAAATAATCGCGTTTTGGGACAGGAAATCGCAGACCGCACCGGCCTGCGATTTCTTTTCGTGAAGTTTTATGGATCGTTTGTTGCGAATCGAGGAAAAAAATAAATGCATAATCCGCTGCTTCTGAAGAATATCGACCTGTACGCGCCCGAGCACGTGGGCCTGACCGATCTGCTGATCCTTGGCGGCGCAATCGCCGCCGTGGAAAGAGGGCTCGACGTGAAAATCCCCGGTCTCGAGACGATCGACGCGGAGGGGCTCGTCGCCGCTCCCGGCATCGTCGATCATCACAATCATTTCGGCGGCGCCGGCGGCGAAGGGGCGTTCAATTTCCGCACGCCGCCCGCTCAGCTTTCCACGTTCGTCAAAGCCGGCATCACGACCGCGGTCGGCCTGCTGGGGACCGACGGATTCAGCCGCTCGCTCACCGAATTGTTGGCGAAGGCCCGCGCGCTCGACATCGAAGGGCTGAGCACGTGGATGTACACGGGCTCCTATCAGCTGCCCGGGCCGACGATCACGGGCAAGGTCGGCCACGACATCGCCTGGATCGACAAGGTCATCGGCTGCAAGATCGCGCTGTCCGATCACCGCTCCTCGCATCCTGCGGTGGAGACGATCCGCGCGCTGGTTTCCGAAGCGCGCGTGGCCGGGATGCTGTCCGGCAAAGCCGGCGTCGTCTGCGTGCACATGGGCAGCGAGGCTTCGGGACTGGAGCCGCTGCGCGAAGCCGTGAGCGGCACCGGCGTGCCGCTGAGCCAGTTCATGCCGACGCACACGACGCGCTGCCCCGGACTTCTCGACGACGCGATCGCCTGGGTCAAGGCCGGCGGCGTGGCCGACATCACCGCCGACGAAAAGACGCCCGGCGCGGTCGCCCGCTACGTGGCCGAAGGCGCCGACCTGTCGCACGTCTGCTTCAGCTCCGACGGCAACGGCAGCATGCCGCGCTTCGACGCGGCGGGCAATTTCGCCGGCATGGGCGTCGGGGATCCCGCCTCCATCCTTCAGGCCATCGGCGACTGCGCGCGGGCGGGCGACGCGCCGCTGGAAAAGATCTTCGCGTTCGCCGGCGCCAATCCCGCCGCCTGGCTCAAGCTTCCCGGCAAGGGCCGGCTGGAAAAGGGCTGCGACGCCGACCTGATGATCCTCGACAGGGATTACCGCCTGCGCACGCTGATCGGCCGCGGCCGCGTGATGATGCGCGACGGCGAAGTGCTCGCCAAGGGCACCTTCGAAGCGTAACGGTCCGCGAAAAATCACGGAGGATCGAAAACTGCCTTCCCGGCGCTGCGGCCGGGAAGGCGGTTTTTTGTTTTTGCGAAAATTCGCGGCGGCAGAAGCCTCGAAAGCGGCGGGGATTTTTTTGCCGGAGATTTTTTGCCGCCGTTCGCGTCGGGAATTTACGCGCGTTGGGCAATCTGTGTATAATAGGATCCGGCGGGAAAATGGCGCGCTTTTTCCCCGCCGGAAGGGGAGAAAAGGACAAAAATGGAGCGTTTTACGAAGAGGATTTTCGCGGCGCTCGCGGCGCTGTGGCTGTGCGTTGCGCCCACGGCATCGGCGGCCGCCGACGATTACGATCCGGTCAACACGGTGGTGGCGCTGAATATGGCCGTGGTCTCGGTCAAGCACATGACGGCCAGCCGCGACCGGATCGTGCTCGATCAGGAGTACCGCAGCATCATCAACAACCTCAGTCTCGGCGACATCGCCAGCGACGGCGAAATCGTCAAGCTTTACAGCCGCCTGCTGGACACGATCAACACTTACCGTCTCACCGAAGAAGAAGGCAAAGTTTTTCAGGGCGTGTACGACAAACAGCAGCATCATGCCCTGGTCTCGTCGCTGTCGAAGATGTGGCCGGTCGGCGGCGACCTCGACAGTTTCTTCGCTTCGCTGTTCAGCGGCGGCATCACGGCCTATTTCGGCTACCGCAGCGAAATGGCGGAGATCCGCAACACGATGGATCAGAAGATGTGGGCGCTGAAAAAAGAAGCGCTGACGGCGCTGAACGATTTGCAGAAGGAGCTGCTGGCCGACTCGTGGGCGCTGCTGCGCAAATACCGCCTGCCCGACGCCTACCGCATCAGCCAAGAGGATCTGGACTATCTCGAGCAGACGCTGGCGCAGCCCGACAAGCACAAGGCGCTGCTGATGTTTCCGGCGTTGAAGAAGTCGTTCGGCGCCTATCCTCCGTTCTGGTATTACTATGGCGAGGCGGCCGGCCGCTGCGGCGATGTGAAGACGGCGCTGGCCTGCTTCGACGAGTTCGACCGCCAGTGGCGGCGCGTGCTGCGCCGCGACCCGTACAAAGTGCAGACGGCCAAACAGCGCATCCTGCTCGACCAAAGCCTGCCGCCGTCCCGCCTCAAAGAGCTGCTGGCCGAGATCAGGGAGAACATCGGGCCGCGCGATTGGCTCGACAATCTCTTTTACGGCACGGTCAGCTGGGCGCTGGGCGAGCGCAAGGCGGGAATGACGGCCGTGCGCAACAACGTGCTGTTCGAGGCGGAAACGCAGATCAGCCCTGTGGTGCTCGCGTCCATGGAGTCCGGCGATTTCGACATGACGCACTTCCGCCGCGAGTTTTGGCGCGTGCTGGCGAATGTGAACGCGCCTGCGGAGACGCTGGATCTGCTGACGGCGTGGTTCAATCACGAGGACGGCGCGGCGCGGCGCATGGCGATGGAACTGCGGCGCCTCCATCCCGACGCTCCCGTGCCCTGTTATGTGGAGGCGCAGCTGTGGCGCGGCAGCCTCGGCGTGCCTCAAGGACGCGTCCGGGCGGGATCTCTGCTGGCTCGCCACGAAGATCTGGCGCGGCGCGGCGGCGAAATTTACGCGGCGCTGGCGAACTTTTGCCGCGTCTATGCCGGTCAGGGGCGAGAGCGCGCGCAGTTCCTGCTCGGTCAGATTTGCGAAAACGGCTGGGGCGGCGAAAAGGAACCCTTCGAAGCGGCAAAATGGTACCGGCTGGCCGCCGAACAGGGCAGCGACGTCGCTCAGGAACGTTACGCCAGCCTGTGCGAGCGGGGCGACGGCGTGAAGAAAGACGCCGACGAAGCGGCCCGCTGGTATCTGCGCGCCGCCCGGCAGGGCAACGAGCTGGCGCAATTCAGCCTTGGCGGCTGCTATCGCGCCGGCCGCGGCGTCGGGCAAAATCTGGCCGAGGCCGCTTCGTGGTTTTTGAAAAGCGCCCGCCAGAACTACGCTCCCGCGCAGAAGGCCCTTGGCGAGCTGTACAGCAAGGGGGCCGGCGTGCCCCGCGACGACGAGGAGGCTTACAAGTGGACGTGGCTGGCTCGCCTGAACGGCGCCGCCGGCACGGCGCGCCTCATCAACAGGCTGGAAGGGCGCGGCATGTTCCGCGGCGCCAGGCTTTCGGCGGAAGAATGCGAACGCGCCCGGGAGGCCGCGCGGAAGCTCTTTGAACAAATGAACGCTTCGTCGTCCGCGGACGATGAAACGGAAAACCGTTGACCGGCAACGATGTTCCACGTGGAACACCGAAAGCGGCCGGAGGCTGATGATCGAGAATCCATCGGCTTCCGGCCGCTTTTCGTCGGGCGCGGTTCAAAAAGCTCTTTTCATAAAATCGCCCGCCGCGGGGCGCGCATGGCATGGCGGAAAATCTTCCCGCGCCGTCCGTGCAAAGGCCGGGCGCGCGTGATACAATCAACGCGATGAGTTTGTTGAATCAGCGGGCGCGGAGCGCCGCCTGCGAAAGCGAACGGATGGCACTGGAGGAATGAGGATGAAAAAATTTTCCGCTTTTTCGCTGCTGAAAACGGCCGCCGGGCTGGCCGCGATCTTCGCCGCCTGCGCGGGGATCGAGGGATTTCGCCAGCTGCGCGAGCCGAAGCCCGAGCCGGAGATCGTCCGCCCCGTGCGCACGGTCAGGCTCGACGGCGGCGCGGTCGAGAACGTACATCGCTATTTCGGCACCGTGCAGGGGGCGCAGCGCGTCAACCTGTCGTTCCGCGTCTCGGGGCCGCTGCTCGAACTGCCGGTTGAAAAGGGCGTCGCCGTGAAAAAAGGCGACCTGCTCGGGCGCGTCGATCCGCGCGATTTCCGGACCCGCCTGACACAGGCGCAGGCCGTTTTGGCGCAGGCGCGCGCCCAGTACAACGACGCCGCCACCAACTTCAAACGCTACGACGAGCTTTACAGGCAGAAGGTCATCGCCGCGGCGCAGTACGACGCCTACAAGACGCAGCTGAACGTGGCGCGCTCCGCCGTGCAGCAGGCCGAGGCCCAGGCCCGCACGGCCGCCGACGCGCTGCGCGACACCGAGCTGCGCGCCCCCTTCGACGGCGTCGTCGTCGACCGCATGGCCGAGAAATTTCAGGACGTGCTGCCCAAGCAGCCCGTTCTCAGCCTTCAGGATATTTCCACGCTGGAGATCGTCTTCGCCGTGCCCGACAAAGACGTGCTGAGCGCGCCCGTGCCGGCCGGCATCGACGCCCGCGATCTGGCGCGGTACGCCGCTTCTTTCGGCATGGAGGCCCGTTTCGACGCCATCGGAGGGCGGGCTTTTCCGGTGCGTCTCAAGGAATTCGCCGCGCAGGCCGATCCGCGCACCAAAACCTATCCCGTCACCGTCGTCATGCCTCAGCCGGAGGGCGCGCGCGTGCTGCCCGGCATGGCCGTCACCGTGACGGTGGATTTTTCCGCCGGCGCGGCGGAAAACCGCTTCCTCGTGCCCGAGCCGGCCGTGTTGGCCGGAGAGAACGGCGCGCGCTGGTTGTGGCGCTTCGAGGACGGGCAGGTCCGGCGCGTGCCCGTGACCGTGGCCGGCTGGAAAGGAGCGCAGCTCGAAGTGAGCGGGGAGGGACTGCGCGACGGCGACCTGATCGTCACGGCCGGCGTGCATTTTTTGAAGGACGGTCAGAAAGTCCGCCTCATGAAAGCCGGTGAACGGTCATGAGCGTCGCGCGCGCCAGCCTGAAACGCCGCGCCGTCGTCCTGTTCCTCTGCGCCCTCGTGGCGATCGCGGGCGTGGCGGCGTATTTCCGAATCGGCAAGTTGGAGGATCCTTCCTTCACGATCAAGACCGCCGTGGTCACCATCGTCTATCCCGGCTCCACGGCTTACGAGGTGGAACGCGAGGCGACCAGCCGCGTCGAGGACGCCGTGCAGGCCATGGGCGAGATCAAGCGCCTCCGCTCGCGTTCCGTGCCCGGCATGGCCATCGTCTACGTGGACATCAAGGACAAATACACGTCGAAAGATTTGCCGGAGATCTGGGACGTGCTGCGCCAGAAGCTGAACGATGTGCAGGTCTCCATGCCCGCGGGCAGCGCGATCATGGTCGACAACGACTTCGGCGACGTTTACGGTCAGTATTACGCCCTCGTCGGCGACGGCTACACGATGAAAGAGCTGTGGGACTACGCCGATTTTCTCAAAAAGCAGCTCGTGCTCGTGCCCGGCGTGGCCAGCGTGAAGATTCTCGGCGAGCAGAAAGAAGCCGTTTACGTGGAGTTCTCGGCTACGCGCCTGTCGTCGCTGGGGCTGGCGCCGAATGCCATCTTCAACGTGCTGAACCAGCAGAACACGCTCTCGGCTCTGGGCACGACGACGCTGGGCGACCGCTTTGTGCGCGTCTCGCCGACGGGCGCCATCATGTCGGTGGACGACATCGGCGATCTCGTCATCGGCGGAGTCGGCGGGCAGCTGATCCGCCTGCGCGAGGTGGCGACCGTGCGCCGCGATTTCGTCGACCCGCAGAGTTTCATGATGCGCTTCAACGGCCGTCCGGCGCTGGGCATCGGCATCGCCACGGTCACCGGCGGCAACGTCGTAACGATGGGCGAGAGCGTTTCGAAGCGCCTGCGCGAGCTGGAAGTGCACCGCCCGATCGGCATGGAACTGAACGAGATCTACATGCAGTCCGACCAAGTGACGCGATCGGTGCAGGATTTCATCGTCAACCTGATCGAGTCGCTGGCCATCGTCGTCGGCGTGCTGCTCGTGTTCATGGGCATGCGCACCGGGCTGATCATCGGCGCCGTGCTGCTGCTCACCGTGGCGGGCACATTCGTTTTCATGAACGCCTGCGGCGTGTTCCTGCAAATTGTGTCGCTCGGAGCGTTGATCATCGCGCTCGGCTCGCTGGTGGACAACGCCATCGTCGTTTCCGAGAGCATGCTCGTCGGCGTGGAACGCGGCATGGACATCGAAGACGCCGCCGATCAGGCCGTGGAAGGCTCCAAATGGGCCATGCTGGGCGGCACTTTCATCGCCGTGCTGGCCTTCGTCCCCATCGGCCTGTCGCAGGACAGCACCGGCGAATTCTGCCGCTCGCTGCTCCAGGTTGTGGGCATTTCCATGATGCTGAGCTGGGGCGCGGCGCTGACGGTGACGCCCGTTTTCGGGCAGATCATGCTCAAGCCGTCGAAGCAGAAGGACGATCCTTACGACCGGCCATTGTTCCGCGCGTACCGCGCCCTGCTCGAAGGCTGCCTGCGCCATCGTTTTCTCTCGATGGCGCTGGCGGCGGCGCTGTTCGCGCTCTCCTGCTGGGGGCTGGCGCGCCTTGACACGTCGTTCTTCCCGGACGCCAACACGGCCTACTACACCGTCGATCTGTGGAGCGACGAGGGCGCGTCGCTGGCGGCGCAACGTTCGGCCGCCATGGAGCTGGATCAGTTTTTGCGCGCGCAGCCCAACGTGAAAAACGTTACCGATTTCATCGGCGGTGGCAGCCTGCGCTTTATGCTCACCTATTCGCCGCCCGATCCCGACACGGCCTACGCGCAGTTGCTGGTGGAGATGAAAGATCCCGAAGACACCCGCGCCATGCTGCTGCGAACGCAGCAGCGCCTCGACGAAGAAATGCCGCAACTGACGGGCGTGTGCAAGCTCTTCTCCAAGGGCAGCGGCATGGCGCCGAAACTCGAAGCCCGCTTTTACGGCGAGGATCCGGCCGTGCTGCGCGATCTGGGCGAGCAGGCGCTGCGCATCGTCGAGGCCGATCCCAGCCACAACTTCGCGCGTCTCGACTGGCGCCAGCCCGTGGAAGTGATCCATCCGCGCGTGCTCAAGGATCAGATGCAGAATCTCGGCCTGACGCGCCCGCAGCTCAACCAGGCTTTGCTCATCGCCACCACGGGGCTGCCGATCGGCGCCTTCCGCGACGGCGACAAGACGCTGGCGATCATGGCGGCCCTCGTGCCCGAACAGCGCAATCGGATCGACCGGATCAAATCGCTGCCCGTCTGGGCGCCGGCCGCGAACGCCACCGTGCCGCTGGGCACCGTGATCTCGTCGCTCGACGTGGACTACGAAGACAATATCGTCATGCGCCGCAACCGCAGCCGCGTGCTCACCGTAGCCAGCGAAGTCAAGCTCGGGCACAACGCCGACGCCATGCTGGAGCGCGTACGCGCCCCGATCGAGGCCATCGAGCTGCCCGTCGGCTACTCGCTGGAATGGGGCGGCGAAAAGGAACTTTCCGACGACGCTATTGGCGGCATGAAGGTGGCCTTTCTGCCCGCGCTGCTGACCATGTTCACGATCATGGTGTTCCTGTTCAACGGCTTCCGCCAGCCGCTGATCATCTTCGGCGTGCTGCCGCTGATCCTCATCGGCGTCGTCGGCGGCCTGTGGCTGGCGGGCATGAGCATGAGCTTTCTGGCCATCATCGGCACGCTCAGCCTTGTCGGCATGCTGGCCAAGAACTCGATCGTACTGCTCGATCAAGTCAGCGCCGATTTCGCCGCCGGACGCGACCGTTACGAAGCCATCGTCGAAGACGGCGTCGGCCGCCTGCGCCCCGTCGCCATGTCGGCGCTCACCACCGTGCTCGGCATGGTCCCGCTGATCTGGGACCTGATGTTCGGCCCCATGGCCGTGACCATCATGGCCGGACTCACCGTCAGCACCATCCTGACGCTGATCGTCATCCCCGTCCTCACCGCCGTCGTCTACAAAGTCCCCTGCCTGCCGAAAAAACGCGGCTGACCGAAAGCGTCCGCGCCGCGGCGGCCGGACTGAAAAAACGGACGCCGGCGTTTGGCGCGGAAGATAAGACGGCCGAAACGCGAAGGGAATTTTCCTTCTGCGTTTCGGCCGTCCTATCGTTCTATAAAGAGATGAAGAGAAAAAGAAATGGGGCCTTCCGAAATCCTTTCGGGAAGCTCCATTGCAATTCTGCTATTCCTCTGCTGAAAGCTCTTTCTTCCTTGGCTTTTTTAGCCAGCATGTGAAGACGGAAATCCAGATTGAAATCTCATAAAAGACAATGATTGGTATCGCCAGCATCACCTGAGACACGACATCAGGCGGCGTTAATAAAGCGCCGGCGATGAAGGATATAACGAATACATATTTGCGGACTTTTCTGAGCCATGCGGGTCTTAATAATCCCAAACTCGTCAGGATGAAAACGACAAGAGGCAGTTCCATCAGAATGCCGAAAGGCCACAAAAAATTCAGCAGGAACGAAAAGTATCGTTCATATGAGAGAACAACCTGAAAGCCGGGTGCCTGCTCAAGCAGGAAGAATCTCAGTGCAAGTCCTACGATGTACCTGTAGGAAAGAAAGACTCCGGTAATGAACAGCCCCGTTCCAGCGACACAGAGGATGATTGCGGGCAGCTTTTCTCTTCTGTAAAGAGCGGGAAAGATGAACAGCAGGAGCAAAAAGATAAGCGCTGGCAGAGAAACGAAAAAGCCCAAACTAAATGACAGCTTCAGCTTCACCATAAACCCTTCAGCTACGCCAATGACCACCGGTGTTATGTTAAGGGCTTTGAGCGGAGCTAAAGATACATTCTGTGCAAAATCATAAGCAAACGCATAAATAGAAACAGTTCCTACGATGACAAGGAGGAGTGAAACGAGAATAAGACGGCGTAAAGCTGAAAGATGCTTAATAACGTCGCTTTTTTTCAACTCCTCCATTGCATTGCCTCTAGGGAGAATGCGGAAATGTCGTTTTCGCTAGTCCTTGCGCTCATCGTTGCTGTTGACGGCCGATTTGAATTCTCTGATAGCTTTACCAGCTGCTTTGCCAATCTCCGGCAGTTTGGCGGGGCCGAAAATAACAAGGCAGACAACCAAGATCAAGAATAATTCAGAAAAACCGAGATTTCCCATTTTTTACTCCTTTAATTTAATTCTTCAGATTTAGAAAAGAGTTTTTTTGCGAGTTCTCTCTTGCTAAGACCGTCCGGATCTATACCTGCTTTTCTGGCATCCTCCTGCAGATCTTCTAGTGTGTAATCCGCAAGAAGCGCCTGGCAGGCGTCGTCGGTTAAAAAGTAACGATCGAGCGATTCCTCCCTGTTCTGAGAAACTGTTTTGCATTCTTCACGAAATGAGGCGCACGATTCTGCCAGATAATCCAAGAGCCCTCGTTTTAAAAAGTGCCTGCGCGACGGATCCATGCTTGATTTTACTGCTTCTCGCTGGAGTTGGCAAACTCGTCCTTGTTTACGACCTTATAGCCAGGAGTCAGGTCGAAGAACCAATTGTGCGCAAGAAGCAGTGCGACGATGAGACTCGTAGCTGCAAGCGGATACTGCAGGGGATTGGAGTAGCCTGTCTGCTGGCCGAGAATTTCAGGGTTATATCTGTAGTAGAAGACATAAAATGCGAACGTCAGCATGCAGATTATAACGAAGCGAATGAGGACGTTTGCCTCGAAAGTGTATTTTCTCGGCCAGTTGTCAAAATAGAATCCCCACACCAGCGCGATAAGAAGCATGAACATAGCGCATTCGCCGCTGTGCAGGTAACGCCAATCAACCGCCATGAGCAGCTGACTGCCGCGGATCGGCACGCCCCAGACAAGGTCCTGAAGCAGCAGGAACACTTTGAAGAAAATCACGGCAACGAGCAAAGTGCCGAAAATGCCGGCCAGTGCCCGCCACGGCTGCGCCTTGATCTTTTTGAAGGGATATCCCTCAAATGTGACATTGAAGATCCACATTACAGCCGTCCAGCACATGACGCCGCCAAGGCAGAAATTGCCGCTGAGCGTTTGTGCGTAATCTTCCCACCATGGAGCAACGGCCGTCCACGTCTGCCAGGGATAAAACAGCACGCCCATGTGAGGGTGGAAGAGAATCAGGAAGCCAAAGCCTGCCAGCGCGAAGATAATGAAAAAGCTTGTCAGGTAGCCTTTGTAACTGTGAATCTCACAGGCAGGCCAGTTGTTTAGGTGGATGATCCAAAGCGGAATAAACAGCGCCGTGATTCCGCCATACATAGTGATCGCCTGGTGCGCGTATTCACGGGCTGTAAAAGCGTTCTGTTTCAGAGACAGAAGCGTTTCCTCGCTGAAGTAAGGAACTGCCAGATTGCCGAGGACGATCTTGAAGATTCCATCGACGATAAGGAGCATCAGTGCTGCTGCAACGATCGAGAACAGGAGCCCTTTGATCAAAGGAGGGGTTTTTGTGAGGAATGAGCTGTTCTGGAACGGACAGAGACGGAATACGAAATGTGCGGTCAGCACCGAGACAAGGAACCACTGAACATAGGCATAGCCATACATCGGCGTGTACATGCGTAGAATGCCGCGGGGATCCATGAACACGTACCAAATCCCCATGAAGACCGCCAGCATAAGGATCAGATCAACCAGTCCTGCGACAAAGACGCCTCCTCGGGGCGCGAGTTTCCTTTTTTCAGTCCAGTTTTCAATTTTCATTTGTCATTCTCCTTAGAAGAAAATCTCATCGCCGTTGCCCAGATAAAGATCTCTTTTTGTCTTATTGCGTGCAGTGCCTTTGATGACTGGGACACCTGCGGCTATCATTTTTTCAACCGTGATATAGCCGGTGCAGTGATTGACGCCGAGTTTTTCTACATGATAGTTGTTGATCGAGCGTACCAAATCGTCGTTGGCAGGATTCCAGTTGTCGTAGGGAGAGATATGGACTCCGCCGTAAACGCCGTAAATCTTGTCTCCGCCGATAAAGTTGTTCTTCGTGAAGTTGAGCAGTGACAAAAGTCCCATGTGGCAGCATCCTGATATTGTCACAAGCCCTTTGCCGGCAACATTGCAGACAAGCACTTCTTCGCCGAACACTCCGCGTCCGCACGGACAGTCAAAAGCAACCAACGACACGCCGGGGAAAATTTTGTGAACCTTCTTCAGAGCGAACTTTTTCAATTCGCCCTTAAACGGCACTGTGTTGGAAATAGGCGGCTTGGGGAAGTCGGCCCCCGAGAGCAGTTGGTAGCTTTCTTTGCGGAACGAGTCAGGGATGTACAGAGTAATATCCGGTTTCCACTGGAGAGTTGTCTGGATGCCCCAGTAGTGGTCATAGTGGTCATGTGAGATGATCAGCGTGTCGATCTCGCCGCTGCGGAGCATCGCGTCAATGCCTTCCTCTTCAAAGCGTTTGGTCATCCACTTGTTGTTCCAGCCAGTATCGAGAAGTACCTTCTTGCGGTCTCCGTTCATAAACTCAAACTCTATCAGCGCTGAATATCCACCGGCGTTGTCGCCCTCAAAGCCCTCTTTCACGCCGGTATGGCTGAACTTGACATCATATTGCTGTACAAGCGCTCCGCCTGCCTTTTTAAAATCCTGCTGCTGCACATAATTGTCGAACCAGCTGGTTTCAGTAATGCACTTGACGTGAATACTTTTCAGCTCGCCGATTTCGACAGTGGGCTTTGCGGGTTTGGGGATCAGACGATCTCGGAGAAAAGTGGAAGCAATGCCGCCACTTGCTAAAAAAGCACCTAATGTGCCAACGCTGGCTCCTTTGATGAAATCTCTTCTGTTCATGTCATCCATGATGTGTCTTTCTCCTTCTCAACAATTTTGTGCTTTTTAGCAATGCAGGCACAGCATAACAATGACGGCAAAAGCCGCGGTTCCAACACAAAGGCCGACAATCAGACCGGCTGAATATTTCATTTTATAACTCCTTTCAGCGACAAGATTTACTGATAAGCTCTTATTCCACCAATGACGCGAGAATAAAATGATAATGCTGTTTCTCAATTAGAAGAGCGAACGCAAGGGCACTGTAAAAGAGTTCAGCCGCTCAGGTCTGTCTCGACTGAACTCTCTCGCAGTGTCCTGCAAACCGTTAATGCTTTCTATAAAAAAATCAGTATGACATGTGGATGCTACTGGAACAGAATGACCTTGGCGTTTTTGTTGCTGACGCCTTCAGGATCAATCAGGTTGACCTTGGGGCCAGGGACGACCTTGTTGAGTTCCTTGAACACGCCCTGAAGTCCCTTGGCGATGTCCCAGCTCTTGTCACAGTAAGTTTGGACGAAGTCGCTGATAAGTTTTTTTGCTTCCTCGTCTTTACCTGCGTCGAACAATTTGATAGCCTGCTTTTCCATCATCTTGTTCTCGTTGAACATGCGGTTTTCGTAAGGCGTCCAGATAGCCTTGAGCACGTCGAAGTAGCAATCTTCGTTAGCACGAGCCATGCGATCGAGCATATCGAAGCACCACCAAGGCGACTTGATGTCATAGGTATTTTCACCAATGGAAAGCTCTTCAGGAACTTTGGCGCAAAAGTAGAACGGACGATAACCGGAGCAGTCTGGCGAAGCCATGGCGGCCCAGATCAGCGTACGCATCGCTTCAGGAATCTCGGGATTCGTGCGCATCTGAACGACGGCGCTGCCGGCAATGCTGTTGCCGATCATATGCTCGCTGAGGGCGCGAGTGACCTTGGCCATGCCGAAACGTGATTCGAGGAACGAACCGGCCAGTTTGTTGTCTCTCATAACTTCCATGATGTCTGAGGGGACGATCTTACCCATTTTCTTGGCAAGCATGTCATAAGCACGGCGGCCTTTAGTCTCAAAATTGGGGCGAGGGTTGATCTGGCTGTAAACTTTGAAGAAGTTGAATTCGTCACCAGCGGCATGCCAGCCCTTGTCGATGGCATGCTGGATCAGGTCCTCGCTGCACTCATCGTAAACAGCGCCGATGGAGCACATGTTGGTGAGGGCGAAAACACCTTCATTAGGATCGATCTTGCGGGCGATCCAGCGGCGGTCTGAGGTCTCAAGCACCCAAGCCTCATGAGGATCAACGATCAGAAAGGAATTCCAGTATACGTATAGATCGGAAGTGCTGGGAGGATTGGCATTGCCTCCCTGACCGTATTTTTCGATCATGTCAATGATGACATGCATAGCTTCATAAGCGGTGGCGCCGCGCTCAACAGCAAGCCGGTTCAGGTCATGGCCATTCATACCCTCTTCCTCATGATGAACAGGGTCTTTGGTAAGGATCAATTCGTTTCCGCAACAGACGCCTTTTTCATTCATTTCGATCTCGCCACCCCAGCCCCAGTAGGGTTCAGCGCCAATCACGGAGTAAGTAACAGGAGCTTGGGGAATTTTGCAGTGGCTGACTTTGACGGTCTCGCCGACGGCATGATTGCCACCTTGATGGAACTTGAAGGTCATGCACTCTTCGTTGTTCCGATTGCTATTTTTGGCCCACATCATGTTGCCGTCAGCGCTACCCTTAGGGGTAACGACAACCATGTCACATGCTGCGGCCACACTAGCAACCAAAGAAACAATAGCCATAGCAACACTTAACTTTCTGAGTCCGTTACGCATAGAACATTCTCCTTTCATAAATTGAACAACGTTTAAAACTTTTCCCTGAAGGCACCAAGTCGTATTGCCGCGGTGCCTGTATTGCACCTAGTTTTTGCGAATTTACTGGTTGGGGAACAGTTTTTTTAGGTTCCTGGCGAGGAAGGCAGCCTTGGGCATAGTGATCAACGGAATGTTATTCTTTGCACAGGTATCAGTGAAGTAACCATCTTCATTGCCAGCATCATAAACGATGCAGGTGGCCGCGTATTTCATACTTGCTTCGATAAAAGGTTGCGAGGTGGTCCCGCGTCGGGCTTTGCCCCCAATGTGGACGCAAATGATGGGGATACCAGCGGTGTGGGCGGCTTCGACCAGATCGTTGACGCGAGTCAACTCGGATGTTTCATCGATGCCAGCGCTGCCGAGGCCTTTCAGGCTGTGTCCGGGAACGATAACAAGAGTTTTAATGCCTTCGAGCTTGGCGGGCTTGGCTAGATTTTCTAAAATGGTCTTGATGTTGGCCTTTTCAAAGTGAAAATTTACGGTGGCCGCTTCGATGCTTTGACCGGCTGACGTGATGAGCACAGGTGCCTCAAAGGTATTCTGTGCAAGAGCGGAACCTGTCATGAGCATTATGGTCAGAAGAATAAAAATGGCAACTTTCAGCGTTTTCACAATGATTCCTCCTTACAATATAACAATATCGTTTTATTTCTCTGGTGCGTGAAGGAAGGCTCCCACACCTTTTTCCACAACTTCCCTGTACGGCGGAATGCCCTCTGCTTCAATGGCGCGATCTGGATAAAGCTCATTAAAGGAATTGATAATTTCTTCAGCGCTCTTGATCTGACGTGCGACGCGCAACGACAATGGCCAACCATTTTCATCCATATTAACGAACAGGCGTCCCAGTTTGCCGGCTTTGATATAGTTTGTATCCCGACCGGTTACGATCAAGTCGTTTGTCATTTTGCCATGGAAACGACCCTGTGACGGATTGGGCGTTTCCATCAGGAACGGCATGGTTGTGGGGGAGTAATCGCCAACTTCGCGATGAAAGAATCCATGAAGGTTGCTTGGAGAGGCCTCCATGGTGTACTGCAGATCTTCCATGGAGAGGTTGAATTCGGCTCCCAACGCCACTTTGTTGCTCTTCTCGGGATAGCAGATAGCGTTGATTAAGAAATATTCCAACGGCGCTTCGTGAAAGTCGGCGGCAAGATCAATTTTTTCCTTGCGCATCAGTTCCATATAAGCGTATGCGAGCTTTTCCGTATAGGTACCGTCAGGACGGCCGGGCCAGCAGCGGTTCAGATTGCGCGATTCTTCGCCAGCCATGCTCTGCAACGATTGGTGATGTACAAAAATATCGGGGTCTGGCCACTGGTAGATGGGGTTGGTGTAGCGCGAACCGAACTTGAACCAGCGTTTGCCGTTCGGTGTATCAACGTAATAGCGGTCGAGGAAACCTTCCAGTGGCGTTGTATGTGTCAGACCGCTGGGATTGGCGCGTGGTACGATAAAAATGCGTCCTTTTTTCACGCGAAGATTTTCAATCATCACAATTGCGGCGACGTGACCTGAAGGCTCGTCGTTATGTGTGCCGCCGAGGATTAGCATAGAAGCGCCGGACATGCCGCTGTCGAACACATAAACCTCACCGTCGGCTGTCGTCCCTCGGACGCCGTCGAAATATTCGCTGAGACGGGCGATACGAGTCAGAGCAGCGCTAGGATAAATAGGGAACTGTTGTCTCGATTCGATGAAAATCTTCCGACTGCCGACGAACAGTCCGCCAAGAACGGCAAATGCGCAGAGCGATTTGATGAGATTGTCGGAGGAAAAGATTCTTTTATCCATGGTCTCCGCCACCTATTTGATGTTGAACAGGCGCAGCAACAATGGCAATAGAACGATGATACCGAGAATTTTTTTCGTCATCGAATTATGCCTGAAGATATTAACGGCGAACAGCATAGCTATCAGGATGAAAATGAGACGGTAGCACCATGTGATTCCATCATAAATGCCCATTTTCAAACCACCACCTATACGAATACACGAGCAATCGTGTTGGAAAAAATCACGAAAAGCAGCGAGAGCAGAGCGATCATGATGATATACGGCATCATGGAATGCAAGATCTTGCCGTAATCATTGACCCCCAGCACTTCACCGGCGACCTTGCTCACGATGGCTGTGGGCGGAATAAGCTGGCTCAAAGCACACAGTACCGAGCAACCGGCCGTAACCACGATTGTGTTATGTCCCAGCAGAGCCAGAACCAACGGCAGTCCAAACAGCGCTGCACCGCCTAGCATGGAAACCGCACCGCCCAACAACGGCAGCGCAACCAGCAGAACCAGATAAATACCAACTGGCGGCAGGCTCATACAAGAGGTGATGATGTCACCTTTGATGCCGGTCAACGTTGCGATCTGCACCAGAACACCGACGCTAAGGAGCAGTGCCGCTGTGTCGAGCACGGGATTGTCGATCGATCTGAGCAACACCGTCCCCATGCCTTTGACATGTCCTGTCAGTAACACACATAACATGGCTGTTGTGAACGCCAACGGTGTGCCAAGGTCGGGAACCTGTCTGGGGAATGCACGGGGCAGGCCAATCAGCAGAAGGAGTACAAAGATGGGGAGGTATACAACAGGTTTTAGAGCACTAGAGAGTGGATTGTTCGTCAACTTATGATTCTCAGATGTTTTAAAACGGTGTGCTGTCTTAGTCCCCATACACAATACGATTATGATTCCCAATGGAATTGTAATTGCTGGCAGAACGAGTCCAAACCCTTCATAAGGCATGTTAATTGCACAGGCAATGATCATAACAGGGATATTGAGCGGCCCGGTAACGCTGCCCAGCATGGCGCCGAGAGATATAAAAGCCACCGCTTTTTCAGGAACGAAGCCCATTTCTATCAGCAATGGATAGGCCAGCCCGCCAATGATCAACACGGCTGGAACTCCTAAACCGGTAAACATACCAGGTATATAGAGCAGCGCCATGACAGTAAACAGGAAAAACGACGGATGACGGTCCATCATACGGGCCAAGCGCTGCATCAACAGGTCAATTGCGCCACTAGCTTCATAAACGCGGAGGAACATTACACCTGTCAGGATGACCACGACAATATTCAAATAACCAAACTCACCTTCGATTAACTGCCGATACGGCACTCCGTATCCCGTTGCCAGCGAAAGTACAACGCTGACCAAGAGCAGATAGAAGGCAACTGGCATATGGATTTTTCTTAAAAAGTTCACTGATGTCACCTCATTGTTCTGTGCTTAGGTGGACGTGTTTTAACATCATTCTGACGATGCGCATCAGCCGTTCCGCCGCGCCGGACAGCAATTCCGGGGCGCGGGCGATCGACTCGTCGAGCGTCATTGGGCCTGTCGCTGTCGGCATGATCACGTCGATGCCGTACTCGTATGCTTTCTCCGCGCCCGGTTTCATGGAGCCGACGACGGCCGCCACGGGGATCCTCCCGTGACGTTTGGCTCTCCGGGCCACGCCGACGGGTACTTTGCCGTATGCTGACTGCCCGTCGATGCTGCCTTCGCCGGTGATCACCAGATCGCAGCCGCTCATGTGCGCGTCAAAATGGATCAGCTCGAGCACGGTGTCGATGCCCGGCTGGATCCGGGCGCCGCAGAACAGGGCCAGCGCCGCCCCCAGGCCGCCGGCCGCGCCGGAGCCGGGAACGGCCAATACGTCGCGCCCCAGGTCGCGCCGCGCGATCTGCGCGAAACGATACAGCGCCGCTTCAAGCCGCGCGATCATCTCGGGAGTCGCTCCCTTCTGCGGCCCGTAGACCGCCGACGCGCCGTCCGGTCCGCAGAGCGGGTTTTTCACGTCGCAGAGCGCCGTGAAGCGGCTTTGCGACAGCCGCGCGTCGAGGCGCGACACGTCGATGTGATCCAGCCGCTCCAGCTCGGCGCCGCCGGGGCCGAGCTCGCGCCCCGCGGCGTCGAAAAACGAAACGCCCAGGGCTTGCGCCATGCCCATGCCCGCGTCGTTCGTCGCCGAACCGCCGAGGCCGACGAGGAACTTCCGGCAGCCTCTGTCCAAGGCGGCCCGAATCAGTTCGCCCGTGCCACGGCTCGTGGCGATCAGCGGATTCAGTCGTTCGCGCGGCACCAGCGGCAGCCCCGAAGCCGACGCCACTTCGACGACTGCCGTGCCGTCGGGCAGCACCGCAAATACTGCTGCCGCCCTCTCCCCCAGAGGCCCTGTGACGTCGACTGTCTCCTTCGTGCCGCCCAGCGCCGCCAACAAAGCGTCCACCGTGCCTTCGCCGCCGTCGCCCACGGGCAGATGCACGATTTCCGCCTGCGGAAAAACGGCTGCGATCCCTTGCGCGAACGCGCGCGAAGCGGCCGCGGCCGTGCAGCATCCCTTGAATGAATCCGGCGCCACCACAATCTTCACGCTGATCGTCTCCTTGCCATCCGAAGTCTTCGGATCCTGTAAAACAATTATAAAAAAGTTCATGTCCGATTACTATGTTTCATGAAATGAAATTTTATGTATAATATTGTTATGAAAAATAGATTTCTCGTGCGCGCCGGATCAATGTCGACCGTCGCGCGTCGAGCGCTTATTTTCGGGTGAAGCGTGATTTCGCACATCACAAACGGAGGAGAACGGCTCAATGAACATCTCTCACGACAGCGCCATGCGCATCGTCACCGAAATGAGTTCCATCATCGGGCACGACGTCAACATGATGGACGAGCGCGGCGTCATCATCGCCAGCACCGATCCGGAGCGCCTCGGCGCGTTCCACGGCGGGGCGCGCGAGCTGCTTCGTCAGGGGCTTGGCGAACTCGTCGTAACTTGCGACGGCGAATATCCGGGCGCGCGCCAGGGCATCAATCTGCCGGTCTGCTTCGAAGGCGCGACGGCGGGCGTGATCGGCATCACCGGCAGAGGCGAGGAGGTGCAGCAATACAGCCAGATCATCAAGAAAATGACTGAGATCCTGCTGCTGGACTCATGGGGCGAACGTCAGAAACAACTACGCGCCGCGATGTGGAGCCAATTCATGGAAGAATGGCTTTTCTCCGCCGAGGAACTGATCACCGACCGCTTCGTCGAGCGCGGTCTTGAGCTTGGCATCGACCTTCGTAAGCCGTTTCAGATTTTCGTCGTGGCGCTGGAAGGCAGCGCCGCGACGGCGGACGAACAGGAACGGCTCGGCCGCGTCGAAGAGCAGATCCGTGCGGTCGTGCGCGCTTCAGCCGACGGGTTTTACTACAAGCTGCCCTTTCGCTATGTCTGCTTCGTGTCGCCCGCCAGCGAGGAAAAACTGCGCGAAATGGCCGGCCGCATCGGCGAAAACGTGGCGCGCTGCGGTTTTCGCTCTTTTATCGGCATCGACGCCGAGCCCGTCGACTGCCGGCACGTCCGCGGCGCCTGCGACCGCGCCGGCAAAGCGCTTCGGGCCGCGGTACGGAACGGCGAATGCTGCGCTTTTTATGACGGCGTCGATCTTGAGATTCTCGCCGGCGAAGTGCCCCTCAAAGCGCGCCAGGACTTCATCGCGCATCTTTTTCACGGCTGTTCGGAGCGCGGCCGCGGCGAGATTATGGACTTCCTGTCCGTCTACTTTCACGGCAACGGTTCCATTCAAGCCGTCGCGAAAGCGCTTTGCCTGCACAAAAACACCGTGCAGTACAGGCTGCGCCGCATCCACAAGCTGACCCGCCTCGATCCTCGCGATCTGAGAAACGCCGCCGTTTTCGAGATCGCCCTCGCCATCCACAAGACGCTGAGATCCGACGCGGCGGCCGGCGCTCTGCATTTATAAAGCGGGCGATCGAAACGCCGAAAGAAGACGGAGCGTAAAAAAAGTTCCGCGGGACACCGCCCCAACGGTGTCCCGCGGAACTTTTTTCATGTCATGCGCCGTTGGGCGTCGTCGGGAAGGTGCGGGTCTGCATCAGATCGATGAGCTGGTACAGCAGTTCTCCGCTCTCGTCCCGCAGCGCCGGGTGCGGATCGACGCGGTAGCGGCGCTGTAGGTCGAGCAGGCGGGCGCGGAGGCGTTCGGCGTGCCGGCGCTCGCGTTCGCCGTCGAGAGTATCAAAGGTGAGCTGGCGCGCGTACGTTTCGCTGAGGTTCTGGAGGCCGACGCCGATCAGGCGCACCGGGCTTTTTTCGATCCCGGCGAGCAGGGCGGAGCCAGCCTGATAGATCTCGTACGGGTGGTCGACGCTTTCGCCGCTGTGGGAGCGGGTGATGGTCTTCATGTTCCAGTAAGTCGCCTTGAGGGTGACGGTTCGCCCATTGAGCCCGAGCGCGGCGAGCCGGTCGCCCAAGTTGAGCGACAGCAGCAGGATCACGTCGCGCAGGTAACCGAAGTGGGATGTGTCCTTTTGGAACGTGACCTCGCGGCTGATGGACTTGGCGTCGGCTTCGTCGGCGGGAATGACGGGGCGGTCGTCGATGCCGAGGGAAAGCTCGGCGAGGTGCCGGCCGGTTTTGCCGCCGAGCAGGGCGGCGAGCCGTTCGCGGTTGTTCTGAACGTCGCGCACGGTGTGAATGCCGGCGTGGTAGAGTTTTTCCGCGGTCCTGGCGCCGACGCCGTAGAGCACGGTGATGTCGCGGTCGATGATGAGGCCGATGAAGTCCCGCGGCGTGAGGATCTCGAAGTAGCCGTCGGGTTTTTTCTCTTCGCTGGCGAGCTTGGCCGACGTTTTCGAGTAGCCGACGCCGACGGAACAGGTCAGGCCGGTTTCGGCTCTCGTACGTTCCTTGATCAGGCGCGCGACGCGCCGGGCGCCGCCGAACCGGAGCGCGGAACGGGTGACGTCGAGGTAGCCTTCGTCGAGAGCCACGTATTCGGCGACGTCGGCGTAGGAACTCCAGATGCCGTGCAGCCGGTCCGACGCCTGACGGTACTTTTCCCGGTTGGGGTGCATGAAGATCCCCCGCGGGCAGCGCCGGTACGCTTCCTTGATGTTCATGGCCGAATGCACGCCGAACTTGCGCGCTTCGTAGCTGCACGTGGCGACGACGCCGCGCTCGTCGGGCAGCGCGCCGATGATCAGCGGCCGCCCTTTCAGGGCCGGGTTGTCGCGGATCTCGACTGCGGCGTAGAACGCGTCCATGTCGACGTGGATGACGGTTTGTCCCATGGCGTTCTTCCGTCAGCGCCCCAAGCTGCGCCTGATCTCGACGTCAAGCGCGCTGAGCCGCTCGAAAACCTGGTCCATGGCTGCCCGGACCGCGGCGGCGTCCATGTTTCGCGCGCGAACGACGGCGTCGAGCGCGGCGGCATAGTCGCGGCGATGCTTTCTGTTCAGTTCCGTCCAGTTGATGCCGGAAAACAACGCGGCGACTTCGCGATCCAAGGGCAGCCGCCCTTGAAGCATCAGCACGGCCAGCACGGGGTAGCCGGCATATCCCTGCCAGCGAGTGGCGTTGTCGGTTGACGTGTAAACGTTGCCGCGCCATGCTACGGCATATTTTTTCTCTCCGTCCGACGAGATGACCTCGGCGCGCTCTTCGGCGGCGAACAGCGTCACGCGGCCGTCCGCGATCGCGCTGTACGCCTCGGCCGCCTTTTCTGGCGGCGGCAGTTTCCTCATGGCTTCCCCTCCTTGTCCTGATGCGGATCGTAAAAGCGCTTTTTCGGCGTCGGTCCGGTACTGACTCGTTTCCGGCTCGAGACGCTGGGCCGGGGCGATCAGGCGTCTTCACGAAAACAGCGTCAGCTGTTCGTCGCGCCCCCATTGGTGCCGCGCCATGTCGATGCGGCCGTCGGCGAGGAACGTGACGCCTTCCGTTTCCAGCATATCCCGCTGGCGTTCCTGTCCGCCGAAGGCGAAGCCGGGCGCCAGCGTTCCCGTTTTGTTCACGACCCGGTGGCAGGGCAGGTCCAGCCCCGCTGCGACCCGGGCCATCACGTGCCCCACCTCGCGGGCGGCGCCGGGCGCGCCCGCCATTTCCGCGATCTGGCCGTAGGTGGCGACTTTCCCTCTGGGAATGGTCGCCACGATTTTGTGAACAGTCTGTTCAAAGGCGGGCGTGATCGGGATCTCGCCCGCAAATTTTTCGTTTCTCATCGACTCGCTTCCTGTTGAATCGCCCGCGCAAAACGGCGCCTCGCCGCGCGGTCGAAAATCAATTTGTCATCAACGAGGTCGTTTAGACACTATGAGTATCTCATCCGCGCCTGACAAAGTCAATACGAACAAATTCTTTTCGGGGAAAAGCTGCGAACCGTGCCTTCAGCATGTCGTGAAAAGCCGGGCAAGCGGGGGATGGATCTTTGCGGCCGCTTCCCGAACTGCCCGAAGCGCGCTGCGCGTGAAGCAGGGCCCGCCGGACTGCCGAGGAAACAGTCCGGCGGGCCCCGCCTGTTTTTTTGCGGTCGATCACTCCTTGTAAGGCCACGGGATCTCGTCGGTGACGGGGCATTCGTATTTTGCGCCCCCGGTGGCCCGGGCAAACTCGTCCTTGACGGCTTGGAGCCGTTCGGGACTGATCATGACTTTGTAGGCCCCGGCGGCCATGATCTTGCCGGCGCGAAGCATGCCCTTCATGCCGATGGACGAGCCGGAGCAGGCGGTCATCATCCAGCTGTGCCCGGGAGCGAGCGAAGCGGCCGTGGCTTCGACGATCTGCACGCCGGGGACGATGTGTTGTACGTCGCCGTAGTCGGTGGAGCCGAACGTGTTCTCATGGCCGACGGGCACGGTGGCGTCGTCGATGGGGACGGTAACGCCCTTGCGGTAGCCGGACACGTGGCTGTTGATGCGCTCGGCAAAATCCAATTCTTCCTGTGTGTAAACGTTGCGGGGGATCTCCTCGCGGGCCTGCTGCATGGCGTCCATGAGAGCGCGGTTCTGAAGCGTGGGGTAGATGCCGCCGATGCGCTCCACCGCGTAGCTGGTATCGGTCATGATGGCGGCGCCGCGGGCGCAGTTTTCCACGCGCTTGAAGGCGTCGGTCACGGCGGCACGGCTCAGGGCGCGGACAAAATATTTGCTGCCGGCGGTTTCGGGGACGATATTGGGGGCCAGGCCGCCGTCGACGATGATGTAGTGAATGCGCACATCGTCGGTGACGTGCTCGCGCAGATATTCCACGCCGGTGTTCATGAGCTGCACGGCGTCAAGCGCGCTGCGTCCCTGCTCGGGACCTCCGGCGGCGTGGGCGGTGCGCCCTCTGAAACGGAAGAACGCCCCTTCGGCGCCGGTGTGGTTGCCGTAGGTGTTATGGCTGTTGTTCTTGGGGTGCCAGGCCACGGTGAAATCGCATTCGCCGAACGCGCCTTTTCTGGCCATGAACCCTTTGCCGGTCATCTGCTCTTCGGCGGGGCAGCCGTAGAAAATAACGGTGCCGGAGGCGCCGCCGGCTTCCAGTTCGGCTTTCAGCCCAAGGCAGGCGGCGACGCAGCCGACGCCGAGCAGATTATGGCCGCAGCCGTGCCCGAGTCCGGAGGGGACGACAGGCTCGAAGTCGGGGCATACTTTCTGGCTCAGTCCGGGCAGGCAGTCATACTCGCCGCAGAAACCGACGACGGGCGCGCCTTTGCCCCAGACGGCGCGGATGGCCGTGGGCATGCCGTAGGCCCCCCGTTCGACGGCAAAACCTTGTTTTTTCAGGTAATCGGCGGTCCAAGCGGAGGCGTTCTTTTCCGTCCAGCCCATTTCCGGCCGCTCCCAGATCTTTTTCGACAGCTCGATCAACTCTCGCGCGTGCGCATCAATGGCGGCGCAGCATGCTTTTTGGGTCATTTTTTATCCCTCTTTCCCGGTTGTTCACGGCCGGCGGACTGCCGTGCGGTTTCCCGATAAAGGCGTTGGAGTCTGAAAATTTTTTCTTCGTGCTGCTTCTTTATTATAGCGGCGGCACGCGTGAAAACCAAGCGGCGGAAATCGTGCGGCGAACGGCGGCGCACGTCGCGCGCCGCTAAAAAAAAGAGGGCTCGAGAAAATGCAAGAAAAATCAGTGACGGCGTTTGATTTTTTACGTCTAAAGCATATAATAAAAACGCGCCGAAAATTTAAAAACGCGAGATGCCTTTTCGTTCTTTGCGAATGGCCGGCGCCGAACGATTTTCGTGAAAGGTTGTGGTGGAGGAATGCCCGCAAACGCAGCGCCCCGCAGTTCGGCTTTATGGAAGTTCGTCGTTTTCAGTTTGTTCGGCCTGTTCATGTTCTTTTTCAAGCTCGAGTGGCTCAGCCCGAATCTGAAGAGCGTTCCCGTCGATTTCATCGTCGGCTCGCTGCAGCACCGCGCGATGCCGGCCGTGAAGATCTTCATCCTCGCGGTCATGTACGTCGGCGCGGCGATGCCCTTTATCAAAGGGACATGGAACAAAAGCGGCATGGACGTCTTCATGTCGGTTGCGAAGGTCTGCGGCGCCGCGATCGGCACGATCATGTACTTCGGCCTGTGGCAGGGCAACGCCTGGCTGTGGCGCGGCGACATCGGCCCGTTCCTGTTCGACAAGCTGGCGATCCCCGTCGGGCTGGTGATCCCCATCGGCTCGGTGTTCCTCGCCTTTTTGGCCAGCTACGGCCTGATGGAGTTCATCGGCGTGCTGGTGGACTGCGTGATGCGCCCGCTGTTCCGCACGCCGGGGCGCTCGGCCATCGACGCGGTGGCCTCGTTCGTGGGCAGCTATTCGATTGCCCTGATCATCACCAACGGCGTGTACCGCTCCAACCGCTACACGGCCCGCGAAGCGGCTGTCATCGCCACGGGGTTCTCGACGGTCTCGATGACGTTCCTGCTGGTGGTGGCGCGCACGCTGGGGCTGATGGATCACTGGACGCCGTATTTCTTCGTGGCGATGCTGGTGACGTTCGCCGTCACGGCGATCACGGCGCGCCTCTGGCCGCTGTGCTCGATTCCCGACACGTATTTCGGCGGCGCGGCGGCGCCCGAGCCTCCGCTCGAGGGCGGCCGCCTGGAGCGCGCCTGGCAGCTCGGCATCCGCACGGCCGACGCCCAGCCCAACGTGTTCAAACTTTGCGGCGACAATCTGTGGGCGGGGCTGAAGATGGCGTTTGCCGTCATTCCCGCGATCACGTCGGTGGGGCTGCTCGGCCTCTGGCTGGCGGAGTTCACGCCGGTGTTCGACTGGTTCGGCTACATTTTCTACCCGTTCTTCAAGGTCTTCGGCACGGCGCAGCCGGTGCTCGGCGGCAAGGCGGCGGCGATCTGCCTGCCGGAGATGTTCCTGCCCGCGATCCTGATCAAAAGTTCCGGCACGATGCTGCTCAAGTTCGTCATCGCCGTGGTCAGCATCTCCGAGATCCTGTTCTTCTCGGCCAGCATCCCCTGCATCATGGGCACCGACATCCCGCTGAAGATCCGCGACATTCTCGTCATCTGGTTCGAGCGCGTCGTGCTTTCGATCGTCATCACGATTCCCATCGGCATGTGGATGGGCTTCAGCGACGCGGTGCAGGCGGCGGCGAAATAACGCGAAAAAGAAGACGGCGCCGCCAAAGGCGCGCTGCCTCGAAATCACGAGGGAACCGCGGCGCGCGCGGCTCCCTTTTTTATTTTGCGTCCGCGGGCAAAATTTTGACCGACGCTGTTCGATGAGATAAAATGAACTCAAAATTGACAGCTGTGGCAAAAAAAAAGTGGAAGACCCGCCGCGGCCGTAAAACGGAAACGCCCGTTTGGCGCTTTGCGCGTCGCGGCGCGCCAGACAAACGAAAAACTGAGTGAAACGAGGCTCTGTGGATGACGAAAAACGCAATGAAAAAATGGCCGCTTCTGATCCTGGCCGCGCTTTTGTGCGGCGTCCCTTCGTGGGGCGCGCCGGCGTCCGTCAGCGAAGACAAGCCGCCGACCCTCGGCGATCAGGCACCCGAGGCCGACGAGGCGGCGACCTTTAACGAAGGCATCAAGGCGTGGGGCTCCAAGGATTACGAGCTGGCCTACCGCATTTTTCAGGCCAACGCCGAAAAAGGTTCGCCGCAGGCCATGACGGCCCTCGGCTACATGTACACGATCGGCAGCGGCGTGCCCGAAGACTTCGCCGTCGGCATGCGCTGGTACCGTATGGCCGCGGCGAGCGGCGAGCCGTACGCCATGTACGCCCTCTACGAACTCATGCACGCCCACCCGGAGCGGGAAGCCCATCCCGGCGAAGCCATGGAGATGCTCGAGGCCGCCATCGAAAAGAACATCCCGATGGCCTGCCAGGAATATTATCAGGTGCTTCTCCAGGAAGGGAAGAGCGAAGAGGCGCTCGAATACGTGAAAAAATGCGCCGAGGGCGAACAGCTCTGGGCCATGACCGCTTACGGCGCGGCCCTGGGCGAACGCGAAGCCGCCCCGGAGGGCGCCGCTCTGGAGCTGCTGAAAAAAGCCGCGGCCAAGGGCGATGTGACCGCCTATTACGTGGCCGCCAATATGGAAAAAAAACGCGGCCACGTGGATGAAGCCAAAAGACTGCACGGGCTGGCGGCCAAGGCGGATTACGCCCCCTCCATGTACGAGCTGGGGCGCCTCGCTCTGGACGAAGGCAAAGGCGCCGAAGCATCCGAGCTGCTGCTGAAAGCGGGCAAAAATGGTTCGTGGGGCGCCTATGTCCTGTTGGGACGCATGAGTGAAAAAGGCAAAACCGTGAAAAAGGATCCGGCGGCCGCGGCGCGCTATTACAAGATGGCCGCCGATGCCGGCGACCCCGCCGGATGCAACGAACTGGGGCGCCTGATCGAAAAGGGGAGCGGCATCGCGCAGTCTTATACAAACGCCTACCGCCTTTACGCGCTCGGCGCCGAAGGCGGCAACGGCGAAGCCTTGTACAACGTGGGGCGGATGGAGATCTACGGCCTCGGCACCGAGAAGAACGAGCGGGCCGGTCTGGCCAAGCTGAAAAAAGCGGCCGAAATGGGCGAATCGGAAGCCATGACCGCCCTGGCAACGTTTTACATGGAGGGCAAAATCGTCGCCGCCAACCGCGGCGAAGCCCTGCGCCTTTACCGCGAAGCCGCCGAACGAGGCAACCCGCGCGCGCAGTTCGTCATGGGCGAGCAGCTTAAATCCGACACCGACCGGGAAAAAATGGAGCAGGCCCTGAAGTACTACGAAAAAGCCGCCGAGAGCGGCTCCGCGGACGCCCAATTCGCGCTGGCCCAATGCTACTCCGACGATCACTGGCACACGCCCGACTTGGTCCGCGCCGTCAAGTGGTACAACGCCGCCGCCGAACAGGGCCATCCCCCGGCAATGTGCGCCATGGGTCTGTTCCGTCTCGACGCGGCCGAAAAAGACAGCGAGATCCGCGCCGCCGCGGCGATGATCGAGCGGGCGGCGGAAGCCGGTTACGTCCCCGCCGAGTACACGCTGGGACTGCTGTACGAGCAAGGACAGCTGGGCGAACGCGACATCCGCAGCGCCGTCATCCATTACCGACGCGCCGCCGAACGCGGCGACGCCAACGCGCAGATCCGTCTGGCCGGCATCATGAAGCGCGGCGACTACGGTTATTCGGTCAACCTTCAGGAATCGTTCCGCTGGTATCTCGCCGCCGCCCGGCAGGGCAGCGAACTGGCGCAGTGCAACGTCGCCGCCATGTACGCCGCCGGTTCGGGCGTGGACAAGGACGAACGCGAAGCTTTCCGCTGGTACACGGCCGCGGCCGAAGGCGGCAGCGCGCAGGCGCAGTACAACCTCGGCCTGATGCGGCTGCGCGGCATCGGCACCTGGAAAGATGCCGACGAGGCCCTCAAATGGCTGGAAGAGTCCGCCAAATCGGGGTGCGCGCCCGCGCAGAACCTGCTGGGCACGCTTTATTCCGAAGGCATCGAAGTGAAGCGTTCCTTCGACGTGGCGCAGCGCTGGCTTCAGACCGCCGCCGAAAGCGGCTACGCCGCCGCGCAGTTCAATCTCGGCCTGCTCTACAGCTACAGCCCCGAGGGCGATCCTTCCGCGGCCATCAGCTGGTTCGAACAGGCGGCCAATCAGGGACATCCCCTCGCCGCCTGGTATCTCGGCAGCGCCTACGAAGAAGGGCGCGGCGTCGAGGTCGATTTCGCCAAAGCGCGCCAATATTATCAACTGGGATGCGACGTCGGCTGCACTCGTTCCAAGGAAGCTTTGGGGCGTCTCGACCGCAAGGAAAAAGCGGCCCGTCGGGACGCCGCGCGGCAGCCGGCTCCGAAGCCGTAACTGTCCTGCGGAAGCGAATCAGCGCTTCGCCTCGAGCGCTCGTCTTAAATCCGAAAGATATCGCGCCTGCTGCTTTTTCAGATAAAATTTTACGAACGGTTTCAAGAAAAACTTTCGCGCGACAACGTTTTCAGTAAAGTCGATTTCAGTTTGGCCGCCTTGGGGCGTAAACAGCCCGATCCAACGGCCTGAGATATTGTCGTTTTCCATATCGAACTCCCAGCGCCGGCACGGCTCTTGGACGACGACGGTGAAAAGGGTCGCGAAGCCGTGTGCCGTGTACTCGACAAACTGTTTTTCCCCGATGATTTCGATTCTTTTAACGTCGCTCCGCCACGCGTAATTTTCAAGCGAAGTGACGATTTCCCATACGCTTTGAACCGGGGCGGGCAAAACGGCGTGAACTCGCGAAACGGGCATTTCTCGTTCCTCCCTGTTTCCCTTGAGCGAAAAAAAAGAGAAGGCTGCTTGCCGATGCAGCCTTCTCTTTTTTCGATCTTGCTGCGGCATAGGCGGACGCCGCGCGAACTTCATAAATCGCGTCCTAAAGGACTCGCTTTGCGGCGTGCGTACGCGCGGCGTTACTGATATCTTTCGATTGAAAAATCAGTCCAGCGTCCGCTGCGCCGCTTCGACGACGTGCTTGGCGAGCACGGTGGTGGTGACGGAGCCGACGCCGCCGGGCACGGGCGTGCAGGCGCGCGCCTTTTGCGCCGCTTCGGGGGCGACGTCGCCGCAGAGCTTGCCCTCGGCGTTCACGTTGATGCCCACGTCGATCAGCACCTGCTCGGGATTGGTAAACTCCGCCGTGACGGCCCC
>NZ_ADFP01000060.1 GCF_000177335.1 Pyramidobacter piscolens W5455 | reverse complement strand
AAGACTTCGCCGCGACGGACAAGAACGCGGTCGAGGCGGCGGCATTGTTCCATCTCCGCTTCGAGGACATCCATCCCTTCATCGACGGCAACGGGCGCACGGGGCGGCTGTTGCTGAACTTCATGCTCATGCAGGCGGGCTTTCCGCCCGTCAACGTGAAATACAGCGACCGCCGCCGCTACTACGCCGCCTTCGATTCCTACTACAGAGACGGCGATTCCGCGCCGATGACCGGTCTGGTCGCGGAGTGCCTCGAAGCCCGTTTGCTAGAATACTTGA
This sequence comes from Pyramidobacter piscolens W5455, assembly GCF_000177335.1. NCBI lineage: Bacteria > Thermotogati > Synergistota > Synergistia > Synergistales > Dethiosulfovibrionaceae > Pyramidobacter > Pyramidobacter piscolens. The sequence goes on along the minus strand of NZ_ADFP01000060.1, from coordinate 277 downwards.
AGATACTGCGTTGACCGCGAAGGGAAACACAACAGAGAAAGTTCAATTTGTCAGGGCAAGCCGCCTCTCGATCTGAGAAGCCGCTTCGTTGTTTCCTAACAGCGCCCTTGAATGTGTTCCCACGCCGCCAGCATCGCGCCGTGAACTATGGCCATGTCGTCGTCGGTCGGGGCGTGGTTGACCCTCCGGATGAACTCCCGCCCTTGCAACGGGCCGGGGGAAGGAACCTGATCGTCAGGCTCCAGTACGACGATCCTGTCAGCCGGGGAACGCACTT
>NZ_ADFP01000059.1 GCF_000177335.1 Pyramidobacter piscolens W5455 | reverse complement strand
CGTTTTTTGTTTCTTTTTGGGAGCGACGTTTTTGTCTGTGAAAGCCTTGCGCCTTTTCAAGGCGCCGTTTAGCCCAGCGCCTTTTCGATCGCTGCGGTCAGTTCAGCCATGGCCGCGTCGATGACGCCCAAGGCGGCCTTCATCGCCGCGCGTTTTTCGGCGGCATAGGCTTCGTCCTTGATGCCAAGCAGGTTGATGCGCACGTTGTAGGCGGCGCAGGTGCCAGCGGCGCGGGCGAATTGGCCGGCGGTGCCGGCGTCGCTTACGGCGTTGACGTTGCCCTCCCGTACGGCCACGAGCGCCAGCTTGGCCACCTCGGCGCAGAGGTTCAGCGTGCGCAGCGGCGCTTCCACGGTGCCCTTGGCGGCCTCCTGCATGGCCGCCCTGCGGGCGGCTTTCTGCTCGTCGGTATCCTTGGGCAGCTTCATCGCGGCCATGAAGTCGTTGAAGGCCGCGGTGTCTTCGTCGATCAGTTTCAGCAGAGTTTCGGCGTACGCCTTGCCCTTGGCGCAGAGCGTGTCCATGTCGGCCTGCACGGCGGCGTATTTTTCGCGCCCGCTGGTCAGTTCGCCGACCATGGAGACCAGCCCGGCCGCAAGCGCGCCGCCGAGCGCGGCGATGCTGCCGCCGCCGGGCGCGGGCGAGTTGGAAGCCAGTTCCGCGACGAAGGCGGGAAGAGTCATCTCATGAAGAATCATTGCGTGAGCCTCCTTTAGTCCTGCTGCATCAGGTCGAGCAGCTTCAATTCGAGCACCTGTTCGTTGTGGAAGTCGTCGATCTGCAGATAGTAGGCGGCGCTGTCGAGCATGGCACCAGCGGGAATCATGCCGTAGACTTCCGTGCCATTGACGGTGACGCCCCAGCGGGCCGCTTCCATGCGCACGAACTCGAGCACGCGGTACATGGCCGTTTTCTCGTAATCGACCAGATTCATGGAGACCTGGACAAGATGCTTCTCGGGCAGGTCGACGCCCATGCCCTTGACGCAGGAAAATCCGCCGTTGCTGGCGCGGACGCGCTTGGCGATGATCTTGGCGATCTCCACGTTGGTGGTGTTGAGGTTGACGTTGAAAGCGACGAGGAACTTGCGCGCGCCGATGGCGGTGCCGCCCGCGGTGGGGTGCAGTTCGTTGGGGCCGACGTCGGCGGCGCGAGTCGGATCGGTCTTGACCAGCTCCTTCAGGCCTTCGTACTGGCCTTTGCGCACCTGCTCGAGGCGGGTGCGGTCGGGACGCACGGACGACGCTTCGTAATAGAACACGGGCACTTTCAGCTCGTCGTAGAAGCGCTGCGCGAACCTGTGCGACAGCGCGACGCACTCTTCCATCGAAATGCCTTTGATGGGCGTGAAGGGGATCACGTCGACGGCGCCCATGCGCGGATGAGCGCCCTTGTGGACGTTCAGGTCGATGTTGGCGACGGCGACTTTGCCGGCCTCGATCAGCGCGTCGCAGATGGCGTTCGGTTCGCCGCAGAGCGAGACGACCAGACGGTTGTGGTCTTCGTCGGCGCGATAGTCGAACAGGTAGCAGCCTCTGCGGTTCTTGAACGGGGCGACGATCGCTTCGATGACGTCCTTGCGCCGCCCTTCGCTGAAATTGGGTACGCATTCGATCAGTACAGACATGTGGGGCAAAACCTCCTCGATTTTTACGAAATGCCTCCCGCCGACGCGGGACGGCTGATTCAACCGAATATCACGCTTCCGGCGCGGCCGGTTCCGCCGTCATCGCGGCGACTTCTTCGCGCAGCGGGCGTTCCACGTCGCGCTCGACGTCCAGCCCGAGCAGACGGCCGTTTTCTATGGTCTTGCGACCGCCTACGTACACGTCGCGCACCGCGCCGTTTTCGCCGACCCGCAGGTCGGCCCAGCCGCCCACGCCGAGCGCGCCGATATATCCGGCGCCGAAGTCGAAGCGCTGGCGGCCGAAGCCCTCGATCGTCTTCGGCTCGATCGCGCCGCGGTAGCGCGCCTTGAGGAACTCGCGCTCGCCCTGCACGTTCAGATCGTCGTTGCTGGCCTCGCCGTCGGTGCCGCACCACAGAGGGATCCCCGAGGCCAGCAGCGCCGGCACGTCGGGAAAGCCCGTTTTCACGCGCGCGTTCATGCGCGCGTTGAGCACGACCTTCATGCCGTTGCGGGCGACGAGGCGGCGTTCCTCGTCGTCGAGCCAGCAGCAGTCCGACAGGATCACGTGCGACAGCGACGGAACGCGCCCTTCGTCCAGCAGCCGCTGCAAAAACACGACCGGGCGGCAGCCGTGAAGCTTCAGAGAAAGATCCACGTCGCCCCGATCCTCCGAGAGGTGGAACTGCACGGGACGGCGCAGCTCCCAGCCCAACGCGATGCCGCGCGCGATCGCGGCTTCCGTGGAGGCGTGCATGCTGTGAAGCGCCGGGCAGACCATCAGCGTCTCGTCTTCGAGCGACATCAGCTCGCGTAAGTTTTTTTCGGCTGTTTCCGGCGTCTCGTAATAGGAGCGCTGCGAAGCTTTTTTGCCGGCATAAGCGTCTTCGTTGACGATGTCGTAATTCATGCGGCCGAAGATCAAACGGATGCCCACCGACCGCGCCGCCGCCAACACCTCGCGGTCCAGCTCGTTGCCGCGATTGCCGTGCAGATAGTAACTGACCATCACGCTCGTCGTGCCGAACGCCATCATGCGCGCGAAGGCCCGCTCGCAGGCCAGGCGCACGCGCCGCGGCGTCATCGCCGCGGAATGACGGTAGATCGTGTGCCGGCACCACGTGCCCAGATCCCATTCTTTATCGACGATATCCGCGTAGATCGACTGTTCGGGATGGGAATGGGCGTTGAAAAGCCCCGCCCGGATCACGGCGGCGTCCGGCGGAGGGCCTTCCGCGCCGCCCAGCGGCGTCATTTCGGTCACGAGGCCGCGCTCGTCCCATCCGATCCGTCCGTAAAAGACCGACGCGCCGCCGTCGATCCAGCCCGTGAGCTGCGCCATGGTCATCACTCCTCCGCAAGCGTCTTTTCATGAAGATCCGTTTTCCCGCGGCCGCCTGAAATTTTTCGGCCGGGCGCGCCGCGGCCATATCCTTGTTGCCATTTAAACATTTTATTATCAACTATGCAAGCCTTCGCCCCTGCGCGACTCTCCATAACGGACGGGATTTCTTCCGCCGGCGGCGCGGTCGTTGTCCAAATGATTTTATGCCGCGGATTTTTCATTGTATTGAATCTCACAATATGATAAAATTTTTTCGATTTTAAGATTTCGACCCGTTCGGCCCGCGCCCCGAAAAATATCTTTTGATTCAGGAGTGATGTCAATGTCGTGGAGTTTCGCCGAGAACGTTCTGTCCATTCAGTTTGACGCGCTGTGGACCACGGCCGTCGCGCTGTTGCTGCTCATCGTCGGCTACGGGCTGCGCCGCCGCCTGCGCTTCTTCGAGACCTTCTGCATTCCCGCGCCGGTCGTCGGCGGCCTGCTCATGGCCGTTCTCGCCCTTGTCCTGCACCACAACGGCGGCGCCAGCGTCAGGTTCACCACGTCGCTGCAGTCGCCGATGATGCTGGCATTCTTCACCACCGTCGGCATCGGCGGCAGTTTGGCGCTGCTCAAGCGCGGCGGCAAGGCGCTGATCGTCTATCTGGTCTTCTGCTGGATCCTCGCCGTCGTCCAGAACGGCGCGGGCGCGGCGCTGGCCAAGCTGTTCGGCATCCATCCCGCCCTCGGCGTCATGGCCGGGGCCGTCTCGCTCGAAGGCGGGCACGGCGCGGCCGCTTCCTTCGGACCGCTCACCGAAAATCTCGGCGTCGCCGGCGCGGCGGCCGTTGCCATCGCTTCCGCCACCTATGGCCTGATCGCCGGCGGTCTGCTGGGCGGGCCGATCTGCAAATGGCTGATCGACAAGAACCATGTCGATATCCAGGCCAGCGACGACGCCATCTATCAGAAGAGTGCCGCCGAAGTGATGCGCGAAGGCGGCGGCAGCGGCGAGATCACCGCCGATGTCTTCATGAAATCGCTGTGCCTCGTGCTCGTCATCATGGCGCTCGGCTCGCTGCTTTCCGGCTTCATCGCCCGTTTCACCAAAGGCACGAACTTCAGCCTGCCCGGCTACGTCACCGCCATGTTCGTAGCCGTGATCTTCCGCAATCTCAACGATCATCTCCATCTGGTCAAGATCAACGCCAAATGCGTCGACCTGATCAGCGACGTGGCTCTCGGCGTGTTCCTGACCATGGCGATGATGAGCCTGCGCATCTGGGATCTGTACGATCTGGCCCTGCCGCTGATGGGCATCCTGCTGTTCCAGACGCTGCTGATCGCCGCGCTCGGCGCTTTCGTGCTGTTCCCGCTGCTGGGCAGGGATTACGACGCCGCCGTCATGTGCGCCGGATTCCTCGGCCACGGTTTGGGGGCCACGCCCAACGCCGTCGCCAACATGGGGGCCGTCTGCGAACGCTACGGCGTGATGTCGCACAAGGCGTTCCTGATCGTGCCGCTCTGCGGCGCAGTGCTGATCGACCTCGTCGGCCTGCCCAACATCGTCTGGTTCATCAACTGGTGCACGGCCGCGGGCAAGTAGGCCGCACAAAACAAAAAAATCAGCTCCGCCCGTCCGGCAAAGCTGACTTTCGCATCACAAAAAAGCCTGAGGCGAACGATTTCGAACCGTTCGCCTCGGGCGTCTGCTTTTCGCATCTATTTTCATGGGGCGTCCCGCGGGGCGTCGCTCTTGTTTTCACGTTTATTCGCTGTCCGTATTGTTTCTTGATAAAAAGAATTGGCACAGAACGTCGGACACATCGTCAAAAGCCGCGTCGGCGCCGTTTTTCGGGGAGCCGGGCTCGGGCTAAAAAATATTTCTACGTCCCGGCAGATACGACGAATCATCTTTCTCTTTTCGCAGAAATTTCCCACGGCGCCTCCAGCGACAGATGCACGTAATTCCGCCGCGGATCCGGCAACACGGAGCGAAATCCCAGACGCCGCGCCAGCGCGCAGAAGCGCTCCTGTTCGTGGGAGCCGACCGCCACGTCGACCGCCTGGCCGGTCAGATGCCGGCTGCGCGGTACGCCGCCGACATGGGCATTGTGCCGGACGCAGCGTCGCCCGCTGGTAAAGGTCAGGCGCTTTTTCCAGCGCACCTGAAGCTCCGCCAGCTTCTTCAAAAAAACGGCGTCCATGCCTGCCGCGCCGCAGCAGCGGCAGCGCAGCGATTCCATCTGCCGGGAGTCCAGTTCCGCCAGTGCCGGCAGGATGCGGCTCGCTTCCGTTATCGCCTTCGCGTTACGCTCCTGCACGTCGCCCGGTCGCCCCGCCAAAAGCGGGACCGCCAGCGCCGCCAGCAGTTTCCACAACTTCATCGCATCACCTCCCTTCGCGTGAAGTCCTCGCCCGAAGGCAATATACAGAGTGTTTTTTAGACGCCGCAATCACAACTGGACTCCAATAATACTTCGCCACGCGGAACATAGCAAAAAGTCCGGCGCCTTAAGGCATCGGACTTTTTGCATTCGCATGGTTTCGCGCGGAACCGCGCCGTTTATTTTGGGGTGGATTTCGCGGCGGCCGATGCTTACCGGCCGAAGAGCGCCGCGATTTGTTTGACGGTGTCGTCGAAAACGACGCTGAAAGGCTCGCCGGCGAAGAGGCGCTGGAAGGGGACGCGGCTTGCGGGGAAGAAGCAACCGACCGCGGCCACGGCAATGACGACGACAGCCAGCCAGAACCAGAAGCGGCTCTTGCGCGGCGCTTTGTCCTTTTTTGGCGCCACGACCGCGGCGGTTTCGTCAACGCGCACGCGCTTGGGATCGACCTGCAGCGGCGTCTTCACGACGGTTTTGGGCTGTTCGACGGGGCGGGTCGCGCCGCAGTAGGGGCAGAAGTGCTGCTCGTCGCTTTCGAACTTCTTCCCGCAGGATGTGCAGTAAATTGCCATTCTCATCTCTCCTTTGGTGCCGGCGGGGCCGGCCGTTTAGTTTTTATTTTTATGATCCGCTCGCGATGTGCCCAGCAGAGACTGGATCAGCGCGTGCATTTCGCAACAGCGTGCGCACTGGCGAAAGTTTCTGGGCGCACTTCTTGCACAGATCACCGCCCGCCAGCTTGCGGTTGCCAATCAGGCCAATCAGGCCAATCTCGCCGCCGCCAACGATCTTTCATAATCATATGATACCCTACTCGCCACCATTCCACATCGCCCGATCGGGTGAAACGCAAAAGATCCACAAAAGACGCTTGAACAGCAGAAATTCATCACAGCTAGTAAATCAGCCCAGTTAAATTCGCGCGCCCGTGAGGGCGCGACCCGTCTGCGTGACGCCGGTGGCGACGATCTGCCCGCTTTCAATTCGCGCGCCCGTGAGGGCGCGACGTGGTTGCGGGTCAGACATGCGGCCGTCGATTCGCTTTCAATTCGCGCGCCCGTGAGGGCGCGACCGAGATCGATCGTGAGCGCCCTGTTGGCGTGCACTTTCAATTCGCGCGCCCGTGAGGGCGCGACGGGCTGCCACAGGTAGTTGCCTTCGTTGTCCTTCTTTCAATTCGCGCGCCCGTGAGGGCGCGACACGAGCTGCTGCACGCGCCGCGTCGACGTAAAACCCTTTCAATTCGCGCGCCCGTGAGGGCGCGACTACGATCAAGCCGCTGATCGCGGGGTCAAAAAAACTTTCAATTCGCGCGCCCGTGAGGGCGCGACTACATTTTGTGTTATACTGTAAGCATCTCAAAACTTTCAATTCGCGCGCCCGTGAGGGCGCGACATGTGCATGATCTCGTAGGGCGTGGCGCTGCGGAACTTTCAATTCGCGCGCCCGTGAGGGCGCGACCGCCGTCTTGCGGTTGTGGCAGGCCAGACACATGCTTTCAATTCGCGCGCCCGTGAGGGCGCGACAGTGGTACGTTTGAGACGGGTATTTCTCCGCTTTCTCGAAATGCTCCCGCGGAGTCCGTCGCAAGCTTCATTTCCTTGTGGCTTTTACAGTGTATCTTACGAGGATTTTTCCGTGTTCCCATTAACCGCGGCGGCCTAGGGAACGTATGACGAATTTTCTTCGCAGCTGGATGGTTCGACGTGCGTTTGCCGGAGCGCTGATTTTTGCGCGCTTGGGCTTCGCGCTCACAGGATCAGCGCCGATTCCGGGTTGTAACTTTTTTTCGCGCCTATGTGTTCCACTCGTTTTTCCCAGTTGTTGCCCAGAAGGTAAAAGCGCAGGCTGTCCACTTCCGGATCGATTTGGGCGATCAGCTGGGCTTTCAGGGTGATCCACTGGGCCCAATCGAGTTTGCATTCGAACACGGAGAACTGGACGCGGGCGCCGTGATTCTCGCACAACCTGGCGACGCGGCGCAGGCGTTTCGCCCCGCCAGCGCTGTCGGTGCTGACGTCATACGCGATGACTACGAGCATGGCAAGGCCTCACTTGAGGAAGAACGGCGGATAGCCGTCCAGATCGCCGCGCAAAAAACGGGCAAGGAGCATCGCCTGGACATAGGGAAGCAGGCCGAGGGGAATTTTTTCCTGCAGGTAGGGGTGGGTGATTTCTTCTTGTTTGCGGTTTTGCCAGTTTTGCAGAAAGATTTCTTTGCGAGGCGCTTCGTTGAGGAGTACAGCTCCGTTTTCCTGGACGGTAAAGTCGGCGGCAGCGATCTTTCTGAGGTTGACAAGGCTGAGGACGAAGCGGTCGACGAGGTAGGCGCGCAGTTCTTCCATGAGGTCGAGGGCCAGGCTGGGGCGCCCCGGGCGGTCGCGGTGAAGGAAGCCGACGCAAGGGTCGAGGCCGACGCTTTCGAGGGCGCTGGTTATTTCCGCGGCGAGCAGTGAGTAGCCGAAGGAGAGGAGGGCGTTGATTCGGTCGGTCGGAGGCCGGCGGTTTCGGTCGCGGAAGTAGAATTGTTCTTTTTCGCTGAGGATCATGTGATCGAAGCAGCTGAAGTATTCTCCGGCGCTGTCGCCTTCGATTCCGCGGAGAGTGTCGAGATCCGGTTTTTCATGGGTGCGGATTTTCTGGAGCTGGACGGCGAGGTTTCTGATCGGCTGTTCGTAGGGTTCCGATTCCTTGCCGTCGCGGGCGGCGCGCTGGAGAACGGTGCGGCTGTTGGCGATTTTGGCGGCGATGATGGCTCGCGCGATTTCGGCCGATTGAACGGGGTCGTCAGCTTTTCGATATTGCGAGCGACGCAGCAGGACGTTGCCGTGTACGGGAGCGGTCAATTTGGCGATGAAGCGGCCGTAGACGGTCATGAAAGAGACGGCGACGCCGTGGTCGGCGCACAGGTGCATGGCTCCGGGACTGAGACTGATGCGACCGAAGCAGACGATGTTTTCGAACAGATGGATAGGGAATTTGCGCAGGCTTCGCCCTTCGCTGCGGATGTCGACGGTTTCTCCGTCGCGGGCGACGTAGGCGCCGTCGATGTTGAGGTAGAGGGTGTTCAGCAGATGTCTCATACGGCCGCCTCCTCAAGATGTTTTTTCAGGTAGTTTTTCACAGTGCGGCTCATTTTCGGCTGGCAGATGTCGCCGATGGAGCAGCTCTTGCAGTGGGGCAAAAAAACAGCCGGCGGGATGACGCCAGCGTCGAGGAGCTGATGGGCCTGGGCGCAGGCGTTTTCCATTTCGGCGCGGAGCTGGGGGGTGAAGGCGACTTCTTCGCGGCGGCGCGGAGTCCCGTAAAAGAGGGCGCCTGTTTCGATACGGCAGTCGAGCATTTCTTCGAGACAGGCGGCCTGGGCGCAGAGTTGGATGCGATCGCAGTCTTTCGTCTTGGGGCGGCCGTGTTTGTACTCCACGGGGTAGGGACGCCATGTTCCTTTCTGTCCCGGCAGAAGCACGCCGGCGTCGTCCTGATGGAACTCGACGACGTCGGCCACGCCGGAGATCTTCAGGCGCTCGCAGCGCAGGGGCAGGCCGCGGGCGACGTGCAGGCCGGGGCGGTTCTCGCTCTCGTCGGAATGGGCTTTTTCGTGAAGCAGGCGGCCCTGCGCCGTGAAGATGTTTTCCTGCCACTGCCGCTCGATGTGGATCAGCGCCCACTGGCGCGGACAGAACAATAAATGCTGAAGTCCGGAGATCAAAATGTACTCGTCGGAGAGAGGCATGTCACTCCACCGCGCTGTATTCCTCTGGGTTCAAACCATCAAGTGGCGTCACCTCGACTTTGTACTCCCTCCAGCTCGTCGCATCCTCAGGAGCCGTGACCGACAGGCTTCTGTGCACCTGCGCGGAACTATATTGCCCTGTCTTGCAGTTGTGCTTCCACCAATAGACGCGCTTCACTTCCATGCTGCCGTCCGGACGAGCTGACGACGCGTCGTTTTCAAAGAGCGTGATCAGCGCTTTATGAAGCAGTTCCGCATCTTCCTCGGAAAAACCCGTCTTCTCGGCCAGCTGACAGTTGATGCTGCCGTAGAAAACATAGACGCTGTGTGCGACGCGGTGCTTCATACCCATGGTATCCGGTGATTTGGAACCGTCCTTGGTCGGCTTTCCGTTGACGCTTTTCGTGATCTGCATGCTGTCGATATTAACCGGCAAAACGGTCATGGCCGATTGAACGGTTACGGGGCCGCGCACGCCGACGGAAACGCCCTTACCTTTTTCTTCGTCGTCATTTTTGTTGTCGAAGGCAAACACCTGCCCAAAGCTTCTTACATCGAGCCACTTCTTGCAGGCTTCGCGCGCATAGCGCTCGCGGTCTTTCCTGTCGTCTTCGCTCAACTCTTTCTCCGCGCGTTCTTTCAGACTGTTATAACCGTCGTCCGCGCGTTCAGCCGCCTGAACGAAAATTTTTTGTTCAAGGTCCTGCCAGCGGTTGCGGATTTTGCGTTTCAGGCAAACGTCGGAAATCTCGCCATAGCCGTCGTAATTCTCGCGGGGACGATTGCCATTCAGCGGATCGCCATTGGGATTGGCGTTATTCACAGACAGTATTACGGCAAAATCGATTTTGTTCTGCAGAACTGACATCGTTATCTCCTCCGTTATTATTATTCTTCAGAATCTTGCTGCTCAGCAGCTCTTTTCTCGCGTTCCTTTTGCGCTTTCGCTTCTGCGGCGGCTTTCATGTCCTTCTGCAATTTTTCCAACTGGCAGCGGTACCCGAGGATAAAAAGTTCCGTCAGCGGTTTGTCCAAATCATCTGTCCATTCGGACAAGCCAGAAACAATTTCGTTTATTTCCGCCATAAGTCTGGCTTTTAGTCCGAATCTTGAGCTCTGTAACTTTCCAGTGTACGGCTGGAGCTGTGATTCCAAAATCTGCCATGTTTTCATGGGGCGCTTGGAGAACTGATGCATCAAACGCTCTGCATTGGTCTGCCTGTTCTCTCCGTCGAGCTTGTTCACATAACCTTCGATATTTTCAGCATACGCCAGCAAGCGGCCGAACTGATAACTGCGATCCGGGTAATCGGGTTGAAGCGCCACCGTTATCTCCTCCTTTTGTCCTCGATCGTTATAGTATTTTCTTACAAGCGCGCAGGTGATCGTCATGATCATTTCGCGATCCAAGTCTTCCTTTACAGCCGCCGGATTTGAAGCGCGTCTGAACAGCGTTTTGACAAGATCCCCCGGCAACGGGCGGCTCTCCAAAATGCAGGGGATCAAACGATCCATTGTGGCATGAAGCAGATGGTCGGGTATGGGGTGTTGGGGCTTAGGTCTGGGATCAGCCGGAGAAATTTGGTATGCCGCCTTGATGATATCCAGAGGCGCAGGGGCTCCGAAAAAGGCATGCATTTTCTTTTCGCCCTTCTTGTCGCGCTTGTACGTATGAAGCCATTGGCAGGTATTGTGCCAGTTTTCGATTCGGTTCAGAAAATCCGAGCCGGACACTTCTTGATAATAGGTCACGGCTAACCGACCGTCTGTAGCTGAATTCAGCCCCAGCACGACAACTTGCGAAGCCCCATCCAGCTCTTTTTTGTATCCCTGCATGACAAGAATCAGACGCTTCGCAAATCCCTCACGGGTATTAATATCGCCGTCAAAAGTCGAATTATCCGTTGGATCCTCTGTCAAAAGGTCTGCGCTGTCATCGTCAAAGGCCGGGATTCTCTGGTTTTTCGTTCCCCAGATAACATAAATCTGCCCTTTCTCATGCCAACTCTGTTTCTGTACCAACCATCGCAGAGCGTTAAAAGCTTTTTGCGAAGTCTCATACCCCACACACATAGCCTGTTTGGACGTAGCGAAGCGGCCTCGATAGGTAAAGTTCTCAGAATCATTTGAGGAGATCAGTTTCGACTTTGAGTTCGTAAATGGGATACGACAAAGATGTTTCAGCCCGGGAACAATTTCCCACCCCTGTACATAACATAAGTCCGTACCGCGTTCAGCCTCCAATTTTTCCAGATAGTATTCTTTATAGGACTGCCAGAAAGCCGGCACCTCCCAAATTTTGTCTCTCACTTCTCCCGGGTAATGAACGCGGATTCGGACAAAAGCCTCAGATACATCAGGGACGATTTTTCTATTGTAAAGAGGATATTTTACGATTTCTTTACGAGGAACCTGCACAGCCACAATATGCTCCGGAATACTACCTCTGAGGATATTCCGTGCAATGAGGTCCGATACCAGAGTATTCCTTTTTAAATAAGTCACGATTACGTCAAGATGCTTTTTGACAATTCCATCACATCGTGCCGCTAGTTCATTCAGGCGCTGCATATAAAGTGTACGGGCTTCATGGAATTCCTGGCGGCTTTCTTCATTCTTCTTACGAAGTTTATCTGATGGTTCCTCGTTGCTTTTGAGCCAGAGATAATCATAGTAGTCGCCGGCCATATACTTAAGCTTGTCGAAGAGTACATGCGCGCACGCGCCGCTCGTTCGATTCTGAGAATCTTCCGTACATGGGATGAACGTGTTCTGTTCTTCGCGCTCTTCTATTACCCGCGCATCGATAATCTTTCCTCCAGTATCAAGCGTTAGTTCAACCTGAACGGATTGAACCATCTGCCCTACGGGTGCAAGCATTGGAGCATCAACAATCTCTCGATTCGATTTCAGTACCTCCGCACAGTTGTCGTAGGTATCATACAGTTTTTGCAACCAGCTCATGCTTGTATCGCCTCCCTGCACAGCTCTTCCACAGGTTGGCAGTTGCGCCTCAACATAAAGGATTCTTTCTCCCAATCACACAGTTCTCTGACCTCGGTGCATTGATATGGCAACATAAAGTTAATAATTCCATACGCCATTACAGGACGCCAAAGTCTCAGTTCCAGCTTTTCCCTGCCAGTATCAGAAGGATAATTGAGCCCATGATACATCATGCCAAAACCCAGTTCAGGCGTCTGATCGTAAGCCCCCCTCCCTTCTCCAAACGTACACGGTTCGACATATCCCTGGCATTCGCGCGTGCCGAGAAAGATATCCCGCCGTCCGCCTCGTTTGATCATTCGCTGCGCGATCTGAAAATGTTTGTCTTCGTTGCGATCCGGAGCAAGGTCGGGCATGTTCGGATTCCATTCGAAATGGGCTTCGACCTGATAACGGACTTTGTACAGATACGTGTAGTACGAAAGCGTGTTCGCAGCCGCATTCGGTCCATGCGCGTACAATATCGGCTTTACTCCTTTCGTCTGCATTCTGATGGGATTCATCACGCGCACTCGGTCGATGTACCAGATGAACGTCGGTTTCCAATAGATGCTCTCCGTAATGCCGACAAGCGCCTGATACGTCGGGATCGGGTAGGTGCTTTTCTCGCCTCCGACCCGCGTCAGGGGATCGCTGAACAACGCATACTCTCCCCAGACTTGATAAGCAACCCTGTTGGCTTTTTGCATGCGTTCGCCTCCTTGTTCTTTTTTGCCGATTCAGCAAATGTACTTGGCCGGATCGACGCCGCCCTCAAAAACTATACCATATTCGTCATCATAAGACTCTTCGTCCAGCAAACAATAAATTCCCAAGTCCTCGAAAAAAAGCAGTTTGTGGTCTTTTTCCAATTTCCTCAGGCCGTCTGGATAGACACTGACCGAATACCGCTGCAACTCGCGAAAGAGCGTCTTTTTATCAAGATAATCCGAAGCGGAAAGCAGCTGCCGCTGCAATTCGATCCCTTTGCCGTACGGGACAAGGATTCCCGTCGTGTTCTCGTCGATGACGCGAAACTCCCTGCCAGCCGTGCGAAACGCCTGGTGCAGGATTCCATGGTGCGCCCTTTCGTGCCTGCTTTCATATTCTACCCGCGCCGTTCTGTTCGCCGCGAGGTAATCGAAAAGCGTCCGTCCGGCGTCATGAGGCGCAGGATAGTCCATCGATCCGCGCTGCCCATGGTAATAGTAACGATAATACGCGCGAAGCGTTTCTTCGGAAAAATAATCCTGCACGGGGAAAAACGGCATATCGGAAAGAACGCGGGTCATCGCATCCTGCGCCCTGCGCAGATCGGGCAGCATGGCGAGACCTGTTTCTTCGTAACGGATAAGGTAGACATAGCCGCGTTCCACGAACTTGTTCCGGTTGCAGCGGCCGGACGCCTGCGTCAAACTGTCCAGCCCTGTCTTGGAACGGATCACCGCGTCGAAAGAAATATCGACGCCGGCCTCGATCAGATTGGTGCTGACGCAGATCACCGCCTTATGCTGAGCCAGGAGCGAATTCATCTCGGCGATTTTCGCCAGACGGTGAGCGCCGCACATGTTGGTGCTCAAATGAAAGAAAGCAACGCCGGCGCGGCCTTTCGCCTTCAACTGCGCGTAGGCTTCTTTCACCGCTTTCTTCGTATTGAGAACGATCAGGACGCTCCTGATCTCGCGGGAAAGTTGAAGAACGAATTCAGAGAGAGTTTCCGCCGTGTAAGGCTCTTCCTGTGTCTTATCGACGATCTGAACGCGATCAAAGACGGGGAAACGTTTTCTGACGTCCCGAACCAGATCGGCAGGTTCCGAAAAGCGCAGCGGACGGGCGATCTCTTCCAAGGCAGGCTGAGTCGCCGAACAGAGGATTACCGTGCAGCCGCAGAAGCCGGCAAGGAAATCTATCGCCAGGTTGAACATGCTGATACACTTGACGGGAACGCTTTGCACTTCGTCGAAAATCAGCACCGAATTGCACAGCTGGTGCATGCGGCGCACGCACTGTCCGCGGCCGGAAAAAAGTGCCTCGAGGAACTGGACCTGAGAGGTAAGAATGATCGGGATATCCCAGCGCTCCGCAAACTTGTCCAGCTGGTCCTCTTTTTCGTGCAGCCGTTTCTCGTTTTCATCCGTGCCGGGGCCGACAAGATTCGAGTGATGCTCAAGAAGGATGTCGCCGCGGCCGAACGTCTCGCGCAGATTTTGCGCTGTCTGATCGATAATCGTCGTGAACGGCGCCACATAAAATACGTGATCTTTTCCAAACTTTCGTGCCAGATACAGAGCGCTTCTCATCACGGCGAGCGTCTTGCCGCCGCCGGTAACGACGTTGAGGCGGTAAATGCCGGACGGTTCCCGCATTTTTTTCGCCGATTCCAGACATTCATCGGAGATCTGGCGGCGCGCCGTGTTGATCGGAGCGTCGGGAAAACCGTCAAGGCGTTTTTCAAGTTTTGCCGCCAGCTCCGCCCAAAGCTTCGGATCCGTTGTGTACGTCGCCGCCTCAAGACGATTTTCCCAGCAGGCCGAAGCGTACCTGTCGCCGTCGCAAAGGCAGGAGAACGCCATTCGCGTCAGCAGGCCCCTGAAAAATTCTCGTTTTTCCGCGCGGCGGTGCAATATTTTTCGCTTTTCTCCAGAGGAACGGTTTTCTTGTCTGACGTCTTCGGGATAAACGTCGGCATTGCAGCGTTCCGTAAAAACTTTCATTATCGTTCGCAGTTCTTCGGCAGCCGACTTGAGCAGCTTACGGATATCGTCTTGCGGAACAACCCCTTGCTGAAATCGCGCGATCGCTTCCGCTTGAGCCGCGTCGGGAGGCTCTTGAAGACGCTCTTCATAGGAAGCCGCCCCGTCGGGCTCGACCATGTCGGGAAGCCCGCTATGGTGGCCCCAAACAACCAGTTCGGCAATCTCGGCCACATACCGTTCGTATGACTCGTCCGGAAATTCCTGCGCTATCCGGCAGAGCAGTTTTGCACCCGTCGGCGCGTGAGGAATCATTTCACTCTGTTCATCGCTCAGCAGGTAGCGCTGCCATTGTTCGGAACTTTTTCCCGCGTCATGAACGAGCCCGACCAGACGCCCCAAAGACGGTACGCCGAATTTTCGACAGCTCCGCTCGCATAAGTCCGCAACCAGCCGAACATGATCCGCAAGGGCTTCCCTCCGGTCTGATCCGTCGCGGGCCTTTCGGGAACAAAGCATTCTTTCACTCCTTTCGCGCGCAGATTTGCGCGTTTTGCGAAAACCGCGAAAGTCTAGAGACAAAAATGAATCCTTTGGGCAACAGATCCGGTTGACAGAGTGCGGCACATCCCCTGCTTTCCCAGCCTTCCAGAGCGGTTTTGCGTGGGTTTACCGCTTGATATCGCCGCCGGAGAGCGCGTCGTCGTAGACGGCCCGCGCGCCGCCGACGAACTTGGGTCGCGTGCGCGCGCAGACCAGGTTGGCCGCGCCGATCTTCTTCACGGAAACGCGCACGGGCACGGCCACGTCGCGCAGGTGCATGCCGATCAGCGTGTCGCCGATGTCCATGCCCGCGGCGGCGCGAATGTGCTCGACGGCGACGGGGCATTCGCAGTTTTCGTAAACGGTCATCGCGAACGCGCCGCCGGCGTGCAGCTGCGGCACGACGTTGCAAATTTCCGCGCCGGGAAGCAGCGCCGCTTTTTCCACGATCAGGGCGCGGTTGAGGTGCTCGCAGCACTGCGCCGCCAAAAAAAGCCCGCGTTCGCGCAGTGCCGGCATCACGCCCTCGTAGACGGCCTCGGCGATTTCCGCGTTCGAGCCTTTGCCGATGCGGAAGCCGCCGATCTCGCTGGAGGAACAGCCGACCACGAAAATTTCGCCGGGTTCCGTGCGCGCGACGGCCAGCAGTTCGCCGACCGCCTGCGCCGATAAGACCTTGATTTCTTCGTAAGACATCTTTCAGGACCTCCTTTTTTTAATTGGAACTTTCACTGTTTTTCATTGTAGCACTTCGCGTTCCCTCGCCGGCGTTCCACGTGGAACGAGGCGGCGGCAAACCGTCGCCGCGCCGCTGTGATACAATCAGCCTGAACCGCCTTTTCGGAAAGGATAAGGAAACGATGCTGAAAAAACTGTTATCGCTCTGTGCCGCCGCGCTGGCGCTGGCCGTCAACGAGGGCTCTTTCGCGGCAGACCGCGGTTTGACGGCGCTGAAAGACGACGCACGAAAACTGCGCGATAGTCCGCTCGAATCGTTGCGGGTCATGCCGACTGTATCCGAAAAAGAAGACTATGCCGAACCGCATGAGCGCCTGCGGGCCACCGATGTGCGCGGCGATTACGACAGCGACGCCGTTTTCGCCAACTTTCGCGAAGTTCGCGGCGGCCGCCTGAAACGCCGTTCTCTGTATCGCTCCAGCATTCCCTCGAGCACAGAGCGCCCGCGCGCGCCCTATGCCGACCGGTTGGCGCGAGAAGCCGGCATCCGCACCGTGCTGAACCTGGCCAACTCGCCCGAACGCCTGAAGAAGAACATGGAAAGCCCCGCCTGCCGGTCGTCGTACTATCGCATGCTCTGGCGCGGCGGCGGCGTGATCGCTCGTGCTTTGCCCGCCGCGCCGGAGCACGCGGCCTTTCGTGCCGGACTGGCCGAAGAACTGCGTTTCATGACAAAACGTCCCGCCCCGTATCTGATTCACTGCGCCGAGGGCAAGGATCGCGCCGGATTTGTCAGCTTTCTGCTGGCGGCGCTGCTGGACGCTTCTTTGGACGAATTGAAAAACGACTACGGCCAAAGCTTCGTCAACTATTACCACTTGAAACGCGGCGAGCCCCGCTACGTCATGCACGTGGACGACGGCATCGAATCCTTTTGCCGCACCGTTGCCTGGGCCCCGCAGGAGCCGCTTCGTCGGGCCGCCGAGCGTTATCTGCGCGGCATCGGCCTGACCGCCGTCGAGATCGAAACGTTGAAACGCCGCCTGGCGCAAGACGGCTGAGAGCGAAATTCGTTTGTGGAACAGGAGTCGCTGTTTTCCTCATTTTAAGTATAATTGGAGCATCACACCACAGGGGGGTGTCGAAATGAATCCGAAGCACGCGCGCCTGCTTGCTGCGGCAATTCGCTATGACCGCGGCGACGCCCGGCGCATTCAGCATTTCGTCAAGGTCCACGATCTGGCCGCGGCAATCGGCGCGCTGGAAGGGCTGGACGAAGAGACGCAGTTCATTCTCGAGACGGCGGCCATTCTCCACGACATTGGCATCCATCAGGCCGAAGCCAAACACGGCAACGGGCACGGCAAGTATCAGGAGCAGGAGGGGCCCGGCGTCGCCGAGGCAATCTTGCGCGAGCTCGGCGGCTACAGCGACGCGCAGGTCGAGCGCGTCAAATATCTGATCGCTCATCATCACACCTACAGCGACATCGACGGCATCGACTACCAGATCCTCGTCGAAGCCGACTTTCTTGTCAACGTTTTCGAAGAAGGTTCCGACTGTCACGACCTTGCCGAAAAGATCAAGGAACGTCTCTTCAAAACGGCAACCGGGAAACGTTTCCTAGACGACATGTTCGCCGCCGACGCGTATCGGCCGCTCACGTCCTGAAAGATTTTCATAAACAAATCGCGGCAATCCGCCGGGAAAGATCCGACGGACTGTCGCGATTTGTTTTTTCAACGGTTATTTATGCAGAACCGAGGCGCTTCGCACCTTGTTTTGCGAGTCTTCCAGCTGGTCGCTCCGCGCCACTTCGCTGGTCCAGCGGTCGATCAGGCGCAGGCGGTTCTGGCTTTTCCACGGCACACTGCACTGGAGCAGTTTGATCGAATCCAGATCGAGCAGCTTGTTGAGCTCCCGCAGTTCGGGACAGGCGGGAAGGTAACACGGTTTTTGCTCCATGCGGCTGCGCGCGAAATCCAGTGACGCCAACCACTGCAACAGAGACTTCGCCTCTTCGGGGCAAGCCGCGCCGTCGAGCAGCGCGCAGCCGTCCACCGCATATGTCACGCCCTCCTTGGGGAAAACGACTTCCACGGGATAACCTTCCAGCTTCAGGCTCATCGCGTCCACGTAATAGAACACGCCCGCCGCGGCCTGCCCCATGGCGACGGGCATGGCCCCGCCGACGCCGTTTCTGGCGTATGTCCGCACGTTTGCCGCCAGCTTTTTCTGGTACTCGAAAGCTTCTCTCTCGCCGTAGACGCGCACCAGCGAATAAAGCTGTTCCGCGGCCGTCGCCGACGCGCGGGGATCGGCCATCTGCAGCGCCCCGCAATACGCAGGGTCAAGCAGATCCTGCCAGGAATCGGGCATTCTCAGGCCGTTCTTCTCGATAAAATTCCTGTTGACGAGAAAACACAGCGGCGTCACGCCGATGCCGAACCAACGATTGTCCGGATCGCGATACCCGACCGGCATCGCTTTGGCCGCTTCGGGAACGTACCGGGCCAGCGCGCCTTCGCGTTTGGCGGCATCGTAAATGTCGGCCGGACCGCCAATGATCAGGTCAGCCTGCGGACAGACCTTTTCGGCGATGACGCGCCGCAGCATCTCGCCCGATGAGAGTCGCGAAAAGTCGACCCGCAAACCGGTATAATCGGTAAAACGTTGAAACAGGACCGCTGCATCCTTCTCCGGGATCGTCGTGTAGACGCGGATCAGCGGCGGCGCGGCAAACTTCCGATACAGCCATAATCCCGCTACCACGGCCAACACGGCTGCAAAAGCAAACGCACTTTTTCTGCGCACGGAAAATCAATCCCCCCTGCACTGGAACGTTCCTTGATACGGTCAGCGCTTGTTCGTTCTTTTCGGAACTTTCTCCAGGACTTTCAAATATTATACCCGTTCATTGCCTCTTTTTGCAGGAGACAACATAGAAAAAAAGACGGATTTGCTCTTCGCTTCAGGATACTTTCCAAACCGGCCGACAAAGCGCGCCAAACGGCGGCGCCGTTTTTGGGGGGAGCCACGAAGGCGGCCCGGCCGTCCGTTTCGCCAAAGATAAAAAAAGACGGAGCGAAACCGTCCGATCCGTTCCGAACCGTTTTCGCTCCGTCTTCGCCGCATTTTTATCCGCCGCGCGTTTCCGCTGCGCGAGGCTCAAAGCACCAGTTCATCGCCAGTCGCCAGATAGCGCAGCTGCTCGCCCATCCTCTGCCGCAGGTAATCATATTGGGGCACCCCTGTGCAATGGCAGGTGTAGTACGTCACGGGCCAGTGTTTCAGTTCGGCCGCGGCCGCATCCATGCGGCGGAACTGATCTTCCGGCACGTCCTTGAAGTGAAATCCGCCGACGACCGCCTGAGCCCCTTCTTTCGAGGCCCATCCCATGATGTTGAGAATACCGCGGTGACTGCAGCCGCTGATCAGGACCTTCTTCGCCCCTTCGCTGACCAGCAGGTACTGTTCGTGGGCGAACTGTTCCGGCACCAGCACGCCGCCGGCCTCCATCATCATGCCGCAAGTATCGACGGGCCACTCGCAAGGCTTGCCCGCGTAGCTGGCGATGGTCAGCTCGTTGTCGAGGCGCAGGCGGTCCTCGTTGACGGCAACGATCCGGGGATGGCCGATCAGCCGCGGTTCCACGCCGATGTATTTGCCGTCGCAGTTGTAACGCGCCCGGTCGTAAGTCGCGCGCGCGTAAAGTTTGGCGTGATCGTTCAGACGGAAAAACGTCGTCACGCCGCCCGAATGGTCGCTATGCCCGTGAGACAGTACGGCCGTATCCACGGCCGCGAGGTCGACGCCCAGCGCACGCGCGTTTTTCGCAAACAAACCGCTGGCGCCCGCATCGAACAGCACTTTGTGGCGGTCAGTCTCGATGTACAGGCTCAAACCGTGCTCCGCGCGGCAGCATTCTTTCCCCGAGGTGTTCTCCATCAAGGCCACAATCCGCATGAACAATCCTCCTTAAATGCGTTGTTTTCCCCATGATGAGTTCTTTTATTATACCGTGGTACGATCAAAATACAATTATCGTGGATCCCGCCTCTTCATAGAAACTTATTTCTCTTTTGGTGCAAAGATCGCGAACGCAAAATTTTTAATGCGACGGAAAAGGGACTGCCGCGGCACGCGCCCCGCTTTCCCTGTTCGCCGGGCGCCGGCGCGGCGGCCGACTGAAGCATTGGGAAACGTCGCGCTGTCGTGACGTTCGCGCCATCTTGCGCGCCGGGAGAAAATGCTTTAAGCTGTATACGGCGGTCAATGTCCGCGAGACGATCCATGAACGCGAAGGGAGCCGGAAAAGATGACTCGCTCTATTTCAAAACGGAAGCTGGACTTTTTGCGGGAAGAACTGCAGGTCTGGCAGGAAGAGGGCTTGATCGGCGCGGATTCGGCGGCGCGGATCGCGTCGCTCTACTCGGCGCGCTCGCGCAGTTTCGCGCAAACGTTGCTTTGCGCGGGCGCGGCGCTGGTCGGGCTGGGGGCCATCAGCGCGGTGGCGGCCAACTGGTGGACGATCCCGCGCCTGCTGCGGACGGCGCTGGTCCTCGCGGCGTACGCGCTGTCGATGGGCGCGGCCTGTTTCTGCGAGAAAGATTCTCCGTCCGGCGCGCGGGCGCTGCGGCTGCTGGCCGGGCTGATCTTCGGCGGCGGCATCTTCCTGGTCGCGCAGATGTATCACCAAGACGGGCACTGGTCCACGGCGTTCGGCTGGTGGGCGCTGGGGCTGATTCCGGCGGTGCGAATCTTCCGAGACGCCTGGCAGATGTATCTGCTGCAGGCTGTTTCGTTGATTTACGTCGGCGGGCAGGGAATGTTTTTCTGGGGAAGAATGCCCGATCTCGCGCCGTTTCGCGGCGACGTCTTACCGGGGGCACTGCTGCTGGTGCTTTGGTGGCTGTGGCGTCAGACGCGCGGGAACCTGCGCGCGTTTAATTTCAACGTGCAGCTGACGATCCTTTTCCTGTTCACGCGGCTGCTATGGTATTTCAGCCTGACGGAAGCGCTGCTGGCATCCTTCGCCGCGGGGCTCGCATTGACGGCGTGGCCGCGCGCGGACGCCGCGGCAGGATGGCGGGCTTCGCTGTCGCGCTGGGGGATTCTGATAACGGGGATCGCCGGAGTCGCGCTGTCGGTCCCGGAAGTCTGGTACGACTTTCCGTACCTGCGCGTTGTGGACGGAACGGCGGCGCAGGGACTGAACGCGCTGCGCCTGGCGGCGAACGGCGCGGCCGCGCTGACGGCCGCCGTCATGGGCTGGCGTCTTTACCGGGGCTCGCGCTTGGGCGGCGCGTTTCTCGCCCTGCTCGTCCTGCGTTACTTCGTGGATCACTTCTTCGGCTTCATGCCCAAGGCGGCGGCGTTCTCGGGGCTCGGCCTGCTGTGCCTGCTCGCCGGATTCTGGTGGGAACGCTCGGCGCGCCGCAAAAAGACAAAACGCGACAAGGAGGGCGACGTTCATGAAACGCTTTAAATACCTGGCGGCGTCGTTGCTGCCCGTGATGATCCTGCTGGCGCTGCCGCTCCGCCCCGCCTGCGTGTCGCGTTTCGGCGCGGAGGTCACGCTGGCGGTCCGCCCCGTGGACCCGCGCGACCTTTTCCGCGGCGATTACGTGGCGCTCAGCTTTGAAGCCGAATCGGTGCCGCTGGCGCTGTTTCCGGCTCACGGCGGGAAACGGCCGGATTCCGCCGTGCCGGATCTCGGCACATGGTTCGTGGCGCTGGCGCCGGACGAAGAGGGGCTGTGGGCTCCCAGCGGAGTTTTCGCGGAAGTTCCCGAAGGCCCGTGCCTGAAGGGGACGGTGAAATATCTGGCCGAGCGCGCCGACGGCTCGATGGCGGCGGAAATGGACTACGGGAACTGGCTGAAACGTTTTTACGTCAAAGAGAACGCCGGGCGCGCGCTCGAAGAAGCGGCGCGGCAGTCCCGCCTGCGGGCGATCGTAAAAGTCTGGCGCGGCATGGCCGTGATCCAGTCGGTGGAAGTCGTTCCGGATACGGCTCAACCACGTGTTCTCCACTAAGCGGAAGCGGACGTCGATCCCGCGGCGAAAAAAACATAGAATTTGCGCTGATTTCATTCGGAAGAAAAAGAGTCCGTTTGCAACAATGACGCGAAGGCCGCCTCAAGCAATTCCCGAGACAGCCTTCGCGTCCGTTATTCGATTTTGTTTTTGCGGCCGCGGCAGCCCATTTTTTACGGCATTGCGCGTGTTTTTTTCGCTCAGTCGCAGACGTTGAAGTTCGTATTTTCCCACGCGCGCAAGGCGTCCGCCATTTCCTTTCCGTAGTCTTGCGCGAAGTCTTCGAGAATTCTTGCGTTTATCGTCTCGCCCTCGCTTTTGAAGATCGCGGCAGTCACTTCATTGTACGCCCAATAAGAATGCGCGCAGTGAAATTCGAAATCTCTCAGGTTTTCGGGAGATTTCGCCAGCCGCTTCCCTGCGTAATCGGCGCCTTTCAGATAATGCTCGCAATGATCGCTCGTCTGCAAAGTCTCCGGCACCCTGTATTCGAGATAAGGATTGAATCCGTTTACGATCGCAACGTCCAGATGCCTGCAATATTCGGCGCCGGCGGTCTTGTCGAGTCCCATCTCCTTAAACTGCCGGTTCCACGGACACCGCGAAATGAATATGGCCGCGTCCGGGCCGAGCTGTTTCAGTTCGGCTTTGACGTCGCCGCCCTCGTCGATCATTTCCTGGCTGCTCGCCCACTCGCCGTAGCGGGCGTAGGTCGCAAAATCGAGTTCTTGACCGTCCCGTATCGCACGCTGCGCCATGCGCCGGCCGCGCTGCCCGGCGTAATACTGCGTAGCGTGGACGAAAGCCTTCCGGCCTTTTTCTCCAAAGGTCTGCGTGAGATATACGTAGTATTTTGCCGCTATGTAAGCGTGGACTTTCTCGTTGAACGCCATATATTCTTTCCCCCATTGTTAAATAATTTTTCAGTTTGTTCTCTCAGGCGTCTTATTCACGATGTGGACCAGCTTCCGACATCTATGGATGTTTTCTTGGTAAGGTTCTGGATTTGTGCAGATCCGACATCGAATGTACCTTATTTCCCTCAATATTCGGATGAAAGAGAGGTTATCGGGCATGTTTTTTTATCCTAAAAGTCCGTTCTTGGCGCCGCGATGATTTTCGTCTGCGTTGCTGATTCCTGTTTCATTTTGCTCTGTTGATAACAGCGTTATATAACGCTGTTATCTTAAGACGGTATATCCTTGATGTCAAGTCTTCTGGAAAATCCGCTCTGTCATTATCCAGCTGGGATCCGCGGATTAGCTTTTATGCTGTTTTTGTTAGAAAGTCAAACTCAAAGACGCTGCAGGAGGAAGATTCGCAAAGCGAGCTGCGCAAAACAGCGTAGTTCGCGAGATAGTGGCGCACGGCTGGACTTCCTTCGATGCGCTGAGTGCTCACAGTTAAGTCGTTTTTTAGTATGAAGGGTCATTGAGCTTTTACTGAAAAACTGCTATGAAGCAGACATTCGAAAAGACATAAAAATGATGCTGGAAAGAGAAGCTTCCAGCATCATTTTTTATGTCGCGAGTAGCAGAGGAGTCTCTGCATGTTTTTATTTTGCCTTGGGGGGCAAATAATTTTGTGCATGACTCTAGAGTTATTGTATGACTCTAGAGTTATCGTTCTCGCGCGGCGTCAATCGGCAGCGCAGCTTTTTACATCCTGCGGCGCGCTGAGAGAGACGAAGCGCCGGCACTCTTCGAGACGCCCGTAGCCGAGCATGATGCCGAGAATGAAATCTTCTTCTTTTGTGAAGTCGCAGAGACTGTTTTTGCCGATGATCTCGAGGACGCGAATGCAGTCCGGGCTGCCGAAAAAAACGTTGACGTGTCCGTTTTTCAGATAGGTCATCCGATAGGCGATGCCTTGCGCCTGAAGTGAGCGTTCGATCTCCGGCACGTCGCTGAGAGGCGCTGTATGGAGGATCAGATTTCTCAGTCCTTTTTTGAATTCGTAGATATGGTGGCGGAAAACTTCCATACGCCGTCGCTCCTTTCTCTGACAAGCCGCCGCGGCTCTATATAATTAGTTTAAACTAATTCGATTATGAGCATTCTAAAGGAACTTGAACGCGATGTCAACGGGCTTTGACGGAGTCAATTTCAGCGAAAGGAAAATGATAAGTCGTTTTTTCCGAGCGGTCGAAACCTTGAAAATGTTCTCTAAAATGTTGCCGCGACTGGTCTTGAAGAATTTTTAAAATAACCTCTTGACAGAATGGGATTTCCGGCTAAAATAGTTAGTGTAATCTAACACAGTATGAAAGTTTCTCATGCAGGAGGTTATAGAAATGTCCACAGCAGTTGTTTACGGCAGCACGACGGGCATGACGGAAGAAGCCGCGTCGAAGATTGCGTCGATCCTTCAGGCCGATTGTCTGAACGTTGCGGAAGTTTCTCCCGAGCAGCTGGCGGGATACGACGCTCTGATCCTCGGTTCCTCCACATGGGGCGCCGGCGACCTTCAGGACGACTGGGACGCGTTCCTCCCCAAGCTGGAGGGCATGGATCTGAAGGGCAAGAAGGTCGCCGTGTTCGGCACGGGCGATCACGAGGGTTTCGCCGACACGTTCGGCCTCGCTCTCGTCAAGCTGCGCGAAGCGGCCGCGGGCGCCGGTGCGACGCTGATCGGCGAAGCTCCGGTCGAGGGCTACGACAGCATCGACTCCGAGGTCGTCAAGGACGGAAAGTTCGTCGGCCTGGCGCTGGATTCGCAGAATCAGCCGGAACTGACCGACGCGCGCATCGAAGCGTGGTGCGGCGTTCTCAAAAGCGCGCTCGCTTAGCGACTGAGAAAGAAAAGCGTTTTCCCCTTTTCATAAGGGTGACCGTTGCGGTGTTCTCTCAGAAGAAGCTGTTTTTTCCTCTAACCGCAAAATTTTTCAGACGCCGGAAGGTTTTGTATATTCTTTCGCAGTGATGGTACTTGCAAAACTCGCCCTTTAATGGCATCATATAAGCTGACTTATAAGAATGAAAGCGAGGGGTAGACATGCAAATACATCAGTCTGCGGAGGATTATCTGGAAAAGATCTTGATGCTCCACGAACGGCTCGGTTATGCTCGTTCAGTGGACATCGCTACGGAGCTGAACGTGACGAAACCGAGCGTAAGCGTGGCGATGAAGCGCCTGCGCGAGAACAATTACATTCTCATGGACAAGGACGGTTTGATCACCTTGACCCCCGCGGGCAAGGAGATCGCCGATCGGATCTACGATCGTCACAAGGTGCTTTCGGCCTTTTTCAGAGAACTTGGAGTGGACAGCGAAGTCGCGGCGGAAGACGCCTGCAAAGTGGAGCACGTCATTTCCGACGAAAGCTTTGCGGCGGTGTGCCGTTTCGTTCATAAGTCGCTCTGAGCCTATTCCTTTCATTGGATGTTCGCCGCCTCCCCCCGGCGGCTTATGTCACGGATTTCCCTTTTCTCTTGCCTGCTCGGCAGCGGGCGCGACGGGCCGCCTTCCCCCTTAAAAATTGGCTGCTCATGCAAAGTTTTCGTGCGCCATCGCGTCTCCCCCCCAGATGCGCTGGAACGCAGTGGCATGCCGGCAGAAATGCAGTACAGCACTTCCAACACACAAACACCCCATAAGAATGCCGCCGGTCTGCCCCCCAGGCCGGCGGTATTCTTATGTCCGCCGCGGGTCGCAAAGAATGCGGAGGGAGCGGGGCTTCCAATTTCATCGTTCATGTTTTAAAATAAACTTAATTCAACATAGAATGAAAGGAATGATCCCCGTGAAAAAATGCCTGCTCGCGTTTCTTTTGTGTGCTCTCTGCGCTGCCGGCGCTTCGGCGAAAACGCTCGACGAACCGGTCTTGCTCGTCAAGGCGAAGAGCGGCACCGAGTTTTTTCTCGACGAATACGACTATAACGACTCCAGCGCGCGGATGACGGTGGTTATCAACGGGCACTACAGCGACGCCGAAAAGCTGAAGACGATCGGATGGCTGACGAAAAAGCAGGGCGTGCCGTTCGTCAGGGCCCGCAAGCTGAGCAATAATATATTCTGCTTCCGCTTCGACGAAAGCGGCGGCAAGTTCCAGCGCGTGTACGACCGCTATTTCGACGAGGATGGCGAGCTGATCGCCGACGTGCCCGTGAACAAGAAGAAATGGGAGACTTCCAAGCCTCAGCTCACCTCAGGCAGAGCTTACTCCGTCGCGCTGGAATTTCTGGAAGCCGGCGCCGAACCCGACGCGCCGCCCGAGAATCCTGCCGCCGGCGATTCCGACAACGGAGCCGGCGACGGCAAGCCGCTGGACTGGGCGAAGAGTTCCTACGGCGCCGTCGCGGCCGCCATCAAAAAGGGCGCCGACGTCAACGCCTTTATCCCCTACACCGACTCCGAAGGCAACGAGCTGGAAGGATACGCCGTCGCCGTCGTGGCGAATCGTACCGACCGGGACGCGGGGCGCATCCTCGGCCTGATGCTCGATTCCGGTGCCGATCTCGAGAACGAGCCTCGAGCGCTGGCCAACTACATCCGCGCGCAGGGCGGCGGAGTCGACATGAAACTCGTCGGACGCATGAGCAAGAACAAGACGCAGCTCAATCCGGCCCTGCTCGCCTGCGCCGTCACGCCCTATCCCGGCGACGCGCTGGCGCGGAAACTGATCGAAGCGGGCGCGAGCGTGAACGACATCGCCGATCAGAACAGCTCCATGCTGCTCGAAGCGCTGAACGCCAAGGCCGACCCGCGCCTGATCAAACTTCTGGTCGCCAACGGCGCCGACACCGAGCTCGAAGGCGAAGTCTGGGAAGGCGACATGGAAAACGGCGAGGCGGTCCGCGGCACGCCGCTGGATATCGCCAAACGCCGCGGCTACGGTCAGGACATCCTCGACCTGCTGACGGGCAGATGAAGAACATTTTGAGCTCCGGTTTCAGCCGGGGCTCTTTTTGTCCCTTAGTTCGCGTCATGCTATAATTGACCACGTCACAAATCCATTTGAAAGGACCGTGAGCTATGAAGAAACTGATCTTTACGCTTCTGTCTATCATGAGCTGCACCGCGCTTTTCGCCGCCGTGCCCGCCGAGCCGGTTTTGCTCGATGCGACCCGCGCGGGAAACAACTTCTACCTCAGCGAATACTCCAAAGACGCCGAAAGCGGCATGATCTCCGTCGTGATCCGTTGCATCCTCTCGGAGAGCGAGATCCAGCGACTCTCCGCGCTGATGGTGAAACAGGATATTCCCGCCGATCAGGCGGCGGGCGTGAGATACAACGACTTCTGCCTGCGCTATTCCATCGATGGCACTCGATATCAGCGCCGCTATGACCGCTACGTCGACGCCAACGGCGCTATTATCCGCCGTCTGCGCGTCAATCCCGACGATTGGTTCGATACGACCAACTCCGCGGCGCTGTTGCCCGCAAAGGCGTTGGCCGAAGCCAGCCGCTTGCTGGATCAGCCTGATCCGCTGCCCAAGCCCGCGCTCGAACTGACGCCCGTCGAAGCGGCGGACGCCAATTCGCCGCAGTCTTCTTCGCCCAAGAAAGCCGAAAAAGTCGACGTCATGATAGAAGCTTACCGCGCCAACGTGGCCCGCTTCGAGGCCCAGTACGAAAACGCGCTCACGCAAGTGCAGGGACGAATGGGCGACATGGGCGTGTCCGGCGACCTGTACACCGTGCTTCTGCAGTCCGAAAAAGAGGGCGGCGAGTCGATCCTCTGCTATTTCGACGCCGACGACCGCGGCGACTTGGCCAAGTGCAGCAAGGGCGACCTGCTGATCATCGAGGGCGCTTACCGCCGCACCAAGGTCCGCAACGCCGTTTTCGCCCTGGACCGCTGCAGCGTGATCAAAAACGTCACGGCTGGCGGGAAGTGAGCTGTTTCGTCCGCCCCGGACAACGCTTTTTTTACGGAGAAGCCCTGTGAGAATCACGTCATTTCTCACAGGGCTTCTCCGTCTTTTCAATTTCGCTGGCAGACACTTCCTTGTCCGGGAAATGTCCCTGACCCCGCCGACTTTTCCCGGCGAACGGCCGCTTCGCTTGTCTCTTTAGATAATAAGAACTATAATAGCTTTATATTGCCGGATGTTTTAAATTTTATGTGCGGGGAGCTGACGCGATGATTTTGCAGGAACTGAACAAAGTCTGGGGCAAGTTTGACGTTGAAAGCGGCCGAAAACAGCCGCTTGTCGCCCATCTGACCGACGTTGCCGCGGTCTTCGAGCAGATCATGGACGGAGCTCTTTTTCAGCGGCACTTTCAGCGCGTCCTCGGGCGGCCGCTGTCGGAGACGCTGCGTGAACGTCTCTGTGTTCTGGCTCTCTGGCACGATTACGGGAAAATATCGCCGAAGTTTCAGCTGAAATATCGCGAGAAAATCGAAAAACTCACCCCGAAGAGATCGATTAACCACATTGATACGGCGTTCAATCTCTCTTCGATCCGTTACAAGGGAAAGATCTGGAATGAGTTGTTGGACGTGATGCATTTCTGGGAAAACGAAGACCAGAAGCG
Source organism: Pyramidobacter piscolens W5455 (assembly GCF_000177335.1). Classification (NCBI taxonomy): domain Bacteria; kingdom Thermotogati; phylum Synergistota; class Synergistia; order Synergistales; family Dethiosulfovibrionaceae; genus Pyramidobacter; species Pyramidobacter piscolens. The sequence continues at coordinate 10,182 of NZ_ADFP01000059.1, read as the reverse complement.
GATCCTGCACGATTACCTCACGTGGGTGATCCTCGCCCATCACGGGGCGGTCCCCACGCAGGAGCGCTGCGACATGGCTCAGGACAACTCGTCGAGGAAATGCTGGGAGCGTGGCGTTAACCTCGACCCCCAAAAGGCACTCGGGGAGCTGGCGGCGCTTTCGCAACGCTGGTATCCGGCGGCTTTTGCCGCCGGCGGAGGGCTGCCGGAGGAGCCCTGCTTCCAGCATCTTTTTGCGGGGACGCTGATGCTGGCCGACTGGATCGCTTCCGACCGCAGTCTGTTTCCCTATTGCGGAGAATGCGACGCACGCGGCGAGCAACGTCCGTCGCCGGAAGAGGAAGATTCGCTTTCGTATTCGCGCCGTCAGGCGGAAAAAGTCCTCGCTTCTCTTGTTTGGACGCTCGACGACAAACGCCCCGACCGGGCGCCCGATTTCGCCGCGCAATTCGGTTTCTCTCCCAACGGGATCCAGCAGGCGGTCGACAAGCTCGTCCTGTCTCCCGACGGAGGCCTGTATATCCTCGAGGCGGAGACCGGCAGCGGCAAGACCGAAGCGGCGCTGCGCCTCTACACCCGCCTCCTGGCGGCCGGATATGTGGACGGCCTGTATTTTGCCAATCCGCTGCGCTTTGCCGCCACGCAGCTTTTTGAGCGCATGGTGAAGTTTTCCGCCTCATCCTTCGGACAGGAACAGATCCCCGTGACGCTGGCCGTGCCTGGTTATCTGCGGGTTAATGACCGTGAAGGGCTTCGCGTCGGGCGTTTTGAAGTGGACTGGCGGGAAGTGAACGACCGGGCCGTCGGCTGGTACGCCGAACAGCCCAAGCGCTTTCTCGCATCTCCGATCGCTTCCGGCACCATCGATCAGGCGCTGCTGGCGGGGCTGCGAGTCCCTCATGCCCACATGCGGGCGGCGGCTCTTCAGCGTTCGTTGCTGGTCGTCGACGAGGTCCACTCCAGCGACGCCTACATGAGCGCCCTGATCTGCGGGCTCATCGAACTGTTTCGCCGCGTCGGCGGTCATGTGCTGCTGATGTCGGCAACGCTGGGTTCCGAAAGCACCGAGCGCTACCTTAAGGTGTGGAACGAAAATGGGCCGCAGCGGCCGGAACAGACGGAAACGGAGCGTCTGCCGCTGACGGAGGCTGTGAAAGTTCCCTATCCGCTGCTGACGTCTTCTGCGGAACCGCCTTTGACGGCGGCTTCCCCGTCGCGAGGCAAAAGCGTGCGCATGCAGCGCGAACCGATCCAGCAGGATCCGCAGGCCGTCGCGCAGCTGGCGACACAGAACCTTGCCCCCTTCGATGAAAAAGGCCCCTGCGTCCTCATCCTACGCAACAGCGTCCGTCAGGCGCGGAGAACCTTCCGCGCGCTGCGGAAAATTCTGCCGGCGGAAAAGATTTTCAGCGTCAACGAAATCCCGACGCTCCATCACAGCCGTTACGCTCCCGAGGACCGGCGGCTGCTCGATCGCGAGGTCGGGCGCCGTTTCGGCAAAGAAGCCGTGCCGCCGGATCAGCTGCGCGACTGCTGCGTTCTGGTGGCGACGCAGACGCTGGAACAGTCGCTGGACGTGGATTTCGACCTGATCATCACCGATCTGTGTCCCGCCGACGTGATGCTGCAGCGGATCGGGCGTCTTTTCCGGCACCAGCGCCGGCGGCCCGCGGGCTTTGAACGGCCGCGCTGCGTCGTCCTGCTGCCGGATGCGGACTGCGGCTGGTTGCTCGGCGCAGAAGCACGCTCGTACGGCTACGGAACCGAGCGGGCTTATGTCAATCTGCCTTCGCTGGCGGCGACCTGGCGTCTGCTCGAAGAAAACGAGATGTGGAACCTTCCGGAGCAAAATCGCTTTTTTGTGGAGCAGAGCACTCATCCCGAGGCATTGCGGCGTCTGGTGAACGGGTTGGGCGCTGAAAAATGGCAGCGCGCGCTGAACGAAGTCGAGGGCCTCAAACTGGCTCAGGGCTGGATCGCCAGGACGGCTCGGCTGAGATGGGACGAGGCGTTCAAGGACGTCAAGATCGCCTGTGGCAAAGAAATGGAACGCATTGCAACCCGTTTGGGCGTGATGGATCTCTCCGTGAAATGCGACAAGTCGGTTGCCAGTCCGCTGAAAGGGGAGAAACTGAAAAGTTTTTCGATCCCCGCCTGGCTCTTGGGGACCGACGCTGCCGCGCTGGAAGCGCAGAAGAAAAAAGAAGACGGCACGTATCTGGTGGAACCGAGGCCGGAAGGCGGTCTGCTGTCTTTCGCGCTCGGCAGCCGGAAGTATTACTATGATTCCGAGGGACTGCTCTCACAGTTCGATCTCGATGAAAGAGACGAAGAATGACGGCGCCGCAGGGGACTGAAAACGCGCAAAAGTTTTCAGTTCCCTACGGCGCCGTTGTCTCGAAACGATCCTTCCCTGCGGAAGGAGAGCGTTCAGCCGACGCTTCGCGCGGGGATTTGTCTTTAAACAACTAATACACTGGGTACATCCCCGCGTGGCGAAGCTGGATCCATTATAAATGATTTGTCGCGTTTTTTGTAAAAACGGAAAAAAGCGCTTGACAAATTTATAATTACCATATAAGCTTTACGTCAGATACAAAAAAACAAACAGTGTTTTAGTAAGGAAGTGAAAACGTGGAGAACAACCTTTTGACAGAGCGATGGTTGAGCGTCGAAAACCCACAGGGCGCCATGCGGCGTTTTTCCCTGCCGGAACTTTTCTCCGCGCTCGAACGGAACGAGGTCGCCGCGTTCCCGGCGCTGCTGCCTCATCAGGCGGCCCCGTTCCACGTATGGCTTGTGCAGCTTGGCTGTCATGCCCTGGAGACGGCCGGGCAGGTTGAAAACCTGCCGCCGCCCGATCCCAAAAAGCCGTGGGCGATGCTGGGGCGCCATTCTCCCGACGAATGGCGGGACATGATCCGTGGCGTCGTGCCGGACTATTCGCGAAAATTTCCGCTCGACGAACCGTGGTGCCTTGTCACGGACGATCTGAACAAACCCGCGTTTATGCAGGTCCCCGCGCCGGACGGGGACTTCGCCGATTACAGAGGCGAGGCGCAGTTCCCCGACGATCTTGACCTGCTGATATCCGCCAAGAACTTTGACGTCAAATCCGGCGTTATGAAGCACCCCTCTGCGGAGGAATGGATCTTCGCGCTGATCTCGCTGCAGACGAACAGCGGTTTTTTGGGAAGAGGGAATTATGGGGTGGCTCGCCAGAACGGCGGGTGGTCCATTCGCCCGATTCTGACGTTGCAGAGCAGTTCTTCGCCTGGAGCGAGATGGGGCCGGGACGCCCGCGTCATTCTGAACTGCCCCCCCGACTGGGAACTTTACGCCTTTTGCCGCAGCGAAAAAGAAACGCGGCTCTTGTGGCTGGAGCCGTGGAACGGGAAAACGTCCTCCGCGCTGCGCGACCTTCATCCGCTCTTCATCGAAATCTGCCGCCGCGTCCGCGCGGTGCGTTCCGGAAATTCGGTGAGCGTGAAAAAAGCGGCTTCGGCGTGCGCCCGCGTGGACATCGAGAAAACGGGCGGCAACCTCCGCGACCCGTGGGAACCGGTCGTTTTCGATAAACAAGGCAGCCATGTTTTCGGTTCGAATCTGAACTACGCCAACCTCGCCAGGATCCTTGCCGAAGCCGAGGGAATGCAGAAACCGCTGCTGTTGCGCTATCACAGAGGAATCGACGATCCCGTGGCAACGCAGGCATGGTGCAGCGCTCTCAGGAAAGGGCAGGGAAAGACGGAGGGTTACGAGGAACGGCTGATCCCGGTGAGCGTCGCCGGTGTGAGCGATAAATTTACCTTGTGGCGCGCTGCCGGCGCCATGATCAACCTGGTGAAAACGGCTAAAAACACCGTTCTGGGAGTGGCTCTGGCGCGATTCATGCAGTGCGGGAAAAGCGCCGATGGCAACAGGGCGATCGACTGGAATTCGTCTGCCGTAAAAAACTGGATCCCTGTCGTCAAGAACAAAATGGAAGACGAGGTCGAAACGCTGTTTTTCCGGTACCTCTGGGATACGTGTTCCCGCATGACAGACGGCGAGATTACCGACGAGAGCTGGCTCGTTCCATGGAAGACGTGTCTGCGGCAACTGGTTCGAAAGTACTATGAAATCGGCGTCTCGTCGCTGCCCGGCAGCGTCAGCCAATCCGTAAAAGCCCGGGCGCTCAGCGAGCTTACGTTAGACCGCCTGCTTGCGATTTACCTGAAAACCGCCGAAGAGGAGGAAGGATAAATGCCCGCGGAGAAAAACGCGTTTCATGTGATGTCACGATACGAGAAGTTCTTTGAAAGAACCGGCGAGCTCCTTATGCGCATGGCGCCGACGCCCGAGGAAGAACAGAAGAAAGGTTACACGCTGACTCGAGGCGAGCGAGCCGAACTTCGCCGCATGAACCCGACGAAAGACGATACCCGTCCCCCCGTGTTCTGGAGACTGCTCTGCGAGTACGATATCCTCGGCGATGCGGGAAACTCCCTGGACGAGGGCGCGGAGAAAGCCTGGGGCGCCGTCTTTCAGGGCATGGCCATGACGGCGCAAAATTGCCGCGGCGCGCGAGACGATTTCGGCGCAGCCCTGGGCAGCATGGAAGACGCCGGCGACGCGCTGACACGGCGATTCGACCTGCTGATGCGGGCGGAAGGCGACCGTTTTTTCGACCTGCTCCGTTACCTGCTGAAACTGGCGAGTTCGAAAGGCTGTACCTTTTCGTGGACGGCTCTGGCGTGCCTCTGCGTAGCGTCGGAAGAAAACGAGCGCTCGAAAGTGCGCTCGGCATTGACCAAATCTTTTTATCTTGCGCTGTGGAAGTCTCGAAACACCGCCGGAGAAAACGGCGAATCGATCGTGAAGGAGAATGAATCAGAATGACAATGCTGCCCCGCTTCATCCAGATCTCGACGCTGACGACCTATCCCGCTTCGCTGCTGAACCGCGACGACTCCGGCCTTTCCAAGAGGATCCCCTTTGGCGGCGTCAGCCGGACCCGCGTGAGTTCTCAGTGCCTGAAACGTCACTGGCGCATGGCCGACGGGCTGTGGAGCCTGCAGAATGTGGACAAGGACATCGCCACATCGATCCGTTCCCGCAGGATTTTCCCCGAGAAAATCGAGAAGCCGCTGATCGAAAAGGAAGGTCTTGATGCGGAGAAAGTCGTCGCCGCGTCTCAGGCGCTGCAGAGCGAGCTTTACGGTGCGAAGGGCACCGAAGCGGCCGCTAAAAACAAGAAAACTGCTAAAGACGATGCCGACGCTCTGAATCCGAGCATCGACGCCCAGCTGAGCGCGGAACGGAGCGAACTGGTCGTGCTGGGACACCCGGAGATCCAGTTTTTGTCCAAGATCGTTCGCGAAATGGCCTCCGCCGACGGCAGCGCCGCGGATGTTGGCAAAAAAACGGGCGAATGGTTCAAAAAACACAAAAAAGATTTTCAAGCGTTGAAATGCGGCGCTGGCCTTGACGCCGCCATGTTCGGACGCTTTATTTCCGGCGATACCGACGCCCGCGTTTCCGCGGCCGTCCATGTGGCGCACGCCTTTACCGTCCACGCCGAGGAGTCCGAGACGGATTATTTCACGGCCGTCGACGACCTGAACAATTCCGGTTCCGCCCATATCAACGCGGCCGAACTGACCAGCGGGATCTTTTACAATTATGTCGTCGTTGACGTTCCTCAGCTGGTTTCGAATATCGAAGGCTGTCCGTCCAAGCAATGGCAGACAGCGCAGCGGGATGTGGCGGGACGTCTGGTCAAACATCTGTTGCATCTGATCGCCACCGTGACGCCCGGCGCTAAGCTGGGGTCGACCGCGCCTTATGCCCGTCCCTGGTTTGTCATGGCCGAAGCCGGCGAGAGCCAGCCCCACACGCTGGCCGACGCTTTTTATCTGCCTGTCCCGCTCCGCGGAGACATGCGCGCTCAGGCGCTGCGTCAACTGGAGGACTACGTCGGGAAGAGCGATGAAATGTACGGAAGCGACGAGCGGCGCTGGATTGCTTCCATGTACGACGTCAGCATCCCCCGAGGCGAGAACTCTTCTCTCGATCGAATGGGCGAGAGCCTAGAGCGCGCGGTCGTCTCTCTGGAGCTTTAAAAAATGGACGCGCTGATCCTGCGCCTGCGGGGTCCATTGATGGCTTTTGGCGACGTCGCCGTCGACGAGATCAGGCCGACGGATCTCCTGCCCGGCCTGTCGGAGATGACAGGCTTGATCGCCAACGCCCTGGGGTGGACTTTTCAGGATGTCGAAAAACTCCAGCGCCTTCAGGAGCGTCTGCGTCTTGCCTCGCGCGAAGATCGGACAGGCGTTCCTTTGCGGGACTACCAGACGGCGCGTCTGAGCAGTGAAGACTCGCTCTGGCGTACGGACGGCATCGTGGCCGAACGCGGCGGCGGTTCCAAAGGGGAATTTACGGTCCAGCGCTACCGTCATTACCGGGCCGACGCCGCGGTCACCGTTTTGATCGCCCTTGATCCAGCGGACGAAGCCCCTGCGCTGGAAGAAATTCGCGACGCCCTGCGTCATCCGGCCCGTCCCCTGTTTATCGGCCGCATTGGCTGTCCGCCGTCACAGCCGATCTGTTTCGAACCGGAAGGACGCGAAATCATCCATACTGACAGTTTAAAAGACGCTATCATGCATATTACGCCGCGAGCGCCTCTTGGCGCGCAGACAAAAAGAGAGCCTGCCTCCCGGAATAAGGTTCTCGTCGAATGGCCGCTCACGCCTGCCGAAGCCCTCAGTGTACACGGAGACGACAGCGTTCACGTGATCGAACGCTGCGACTGCCGGAATTGGGTTGCCAACACTCACGGCGGACGGCGTTATGTGTGGCGCGACACGACAGCGCAACACTCGGCGATCCCTGTCGACGGCGGAAAGGAGGGGACTTCCGTTGAGCCTTAATATGATCTGCCTCGATCTGAACCTTCGGGCACTTTCGATTTGGGGACATCAGCGTCGTCTGGGCGATGATCCCGGTTACCTGGTGCATGCGGCTACCCGCAAGATTTTTGGAGAACTGGGACCGCAACCCTTCCTCGTTCAGAGCGAACGATCGCGGGTGCTCGGTTATACGCCGGCCGACGAAACTTTTCTGCGCCGGAGTCTTGAAAATTTCCGCTCCGATGAAGGTTCCGATTCGTTGCTGCCCGCGGTCTTTAATCTGCCGGAAATCTGTTCCCGCGTCATGCCTGAACAGTGGAGCAAAGGCAGCCGCTATCGTTTCAGCGTCTATTGCCGTCCTACCATAAGGCGCGGCAAAGTGGAGAGCGACGTGTGGCTGATGAAAAATTACTTTGCCTGTGAAGAAGCCAGGGGAAATGGCACATTTGACGGAACGATCCATGAGTTTCGCCAACTCCACAAAGGCGAGATCGAGGGAACGTATCGTCAGTGGCTTCAACGCCGTTTCGTTCCCGCGGCGGAACTGCGGGATGTCGTCATCACCGGCAGCCGCAGTTCCTATTTGACCACGCGGAGCGCGAAGGACCACTGCGGCGCGCCGACTCATTCCGAACGACGCAGCTATCCCGAGACAACGTTTGTCGGCGAACTCTGCGTGACCGAGCCTCAGGCCTTTGAACGCCTTGTCCGTCACGGCGTAGGGCGCCACTGCGCTTTTGGCTTTGGCATGCTGCTTTTGAAGGCGGTTCGTTAAGTGGCCTTTGTGAGACTCGGCCTGGAGAGCGCCAACGTCCCTCACGCGGATCGTTACGGACTGCTCTGGCTTGAGCGAGGCAACTTGTTCGTTGAAAAAGGAACGCTTCGCTTCCTTTCGGCCGGCAGTCCTAACCTTGAGCCCGGAGCATACGATATCCCTTACCAGACCGTGTCGATGCTTTTACTGGGACCGGGCACTACGGTCAGTCACGATGTGTTCAGACTTGCCGGCAGTCATGGACTGGGACTCGTCGCCATAGGCGAGGGAGGCGTGCGCATGTATACGGCGCCTCCTCTCAGTCCCGACCGAAGCGCTCTGGCCCGCCGCCAAGTCACGCTCTGGGCGTCGTCAAAAGGACGCTTGAGAACCGTTCTCAAAATGTACGAACTGCGTTTCGGCGAGAAACTGTCCACCACAAATCTGGAAGAACTGCGCGGCATCGAGGGGACGCGAGTTCGTCAGAGCTATAAATTGCTGGCCGAGCGATATGGAATCCCCTGGCGGCAGCGAAAATTCAACCGGGCCAATCCCGAAAAGAACGACGAAATAAATAACGCCATCAATCATGCCGCTACAGCCGCTTACGCGGCCGCAAGCATTGCTGTCGCCGCGACGGCGACCATTCCGCAGCTTGGTTTCATTCATGAAGCCGCTTACGACGCGTTCGGTCTCGATATCGCCGATATTTTTCGCATGAGCGTTACGATCCCCATCGCTTTCAAGGGATTGAAGCGCAGTCAGGAAGAGCCGGCTACCGGCATCGAACGGCATGTGAGAAAATTGGCGGGAAGCGTTTTTGCCAGAGAACATTTTATCCATCAGATGATCGAAACCATTAAGACAGTTTTGAGCGATGAAGACGAGGAAACGTAAATGCCGATGACCGTCGTGATCACTAACAACGTTCCCATGAAATATCGCGGTTTTCTCGCTTCTTGCATGCTGGAACTGGCTCCGGGCGTATACAGTCACCCCAAGATGTCGGCGGGAATCCGCCAGAGAATATGGCAGGTCATCGAAAAGTGGTACAACGAACAACAGGATCTAAATAGTTCCATTATGCTTATATGGAGCGATTCATCCCGACCTGGCGGGCAAGGCATAGAATGTCTTGGATTGCCTGCACGAATCGTTCTTGACTGTGACGGAGTCCTCCTGAGCCGCCTCAGCGACAGGGAAACAGAGGAACAAAGGAAACAATTCCAAGAGGTCGCGTTATAACAAGTGCGAATATTCTGATAAAATAGCCTTGTTCATTCTTCAGATGACTAATAGTAACTGTTCAGATATCGAGCTGCTAAACCTATTGTGTAATGTCAATGTTGATAAAGAACGTTGCAAGTGAAAATTTAAGCCGACCTAAACAGCGCACAACAGGACGACAAAACCCCGCTCACGCGGGGATGAACCGGCGACAATGCGACGCGACGGGATGGGTCAAAACAAAACCCCGCTCACGCGGGGATGAACCTTCTGTTGGTTCTCCAACTCGGCAATCTGCTCGCAAAACCCCGCTCACGCGGGGATGAACCACTTACAAATACCGTCTCGAAGATCTGGGACGGCAAAACCCCGCTCACGCGGGGATGAACCCTTTTTTCAGGTGCCGGAGGCTTGTCCGTCGGGCAAAACCCCGCTCACGCGGGGATGAACCCGCGACCGTTGGCAAGGATTATCTGCTTTACGTCAAAACCCCGCTCACGCGGGGATGAACCCCTTTCTGTTGCCTCTTTTTGGCATAGGGCTTACAAAACCCCGCTCACGCGGGGATGAACCTAAGGACGCCGTGTTTACAAAGAACAAGAACGTCAAAACCCCGCTCACGCGGGGATGAACCCCATTCGGGAGAACTACGGACGCAAGCGAGCAACAAAACCCCGCTCACGCGGGGATGAACCTAAGGAGGACGCACCATGCTTTCGAAGGTCGCTCAAAACCCCGCTCACGCGGGGATGAACCCCTTCCGGTAGTCGTTGGCGTCGTTCAAGATGGCAAAACCCCGCTCACGCGGGGATGAACCCTGCTGCGAAGACGACGGCTCGCACATCCGCTTCAAAACCCCGCTCACGCGGGGATGAACCTTCCAGCAGCTCCCGTATATCAGCGCCGCCGGTCAAAACCCCGCTCACGCGGGGATGAACCCGGGCTCGAACAGTCCACTATCTCCGCGCAGAACAAAACCCCGCTCACGCGGGGATGAACCGTGACGATCGAGCCGGAGCCGGAACCGCCGACGCAAAACCCCGCTCACGCGGGGATGAACCGATCGGGCGACTACAAGCGATTCAAGCGATACCTTAAAGACGCTCAAAACCAGGACGAAAAATTGCAAAAAAAAATCAGCCTGCTTCAATCCTCGATGTTTCGAGGACTAAAACAGGCTGATATGTTTAAGCAGTATTTTGTCGCGCTTGAAGAAGCGGATCGTCTCTGGAAGCGGCGTAAAGACGATATTGATGTCGTATGCGAGCTAAAGCGTATATTGCCGCAGGTCATCGAGGTATTCCC
>NZ_ADFP01000058.1 GCF_000177335.1 Pyramidobacter piscolens W5455 | reverse complement strand
AGGCGCGTTCCCCGGCTGACAGGATCGTCGTACTGGAGCCTGACGATCAGGTTCCTTCCCCCGGCCCGTTGCAAGGGCGGGAGTTCATCCGGAGGGTCAACCACGCCCCGACCGACGACGACATGGCCATAGTCCACGGCGCGATGCTGGAGGCGTGGGAGCACATTCAAGAGGTAGGAGGAATACGGCATGACTGAGGCAACTGCGAAACTGCGGGTTGTGATCGAGTCGGTAGATTTTGAACAGGGAACGCGGGTTGTAAAGCGGAACCTCGACGAAATCGCGTCTCGTGCGAACAGCGCCATGAGCGCGCTGGACAGGATCAACAAGTCGCTGAACATATTAAAGACTGTGGCGGGAGCGTATTTGAGCTTCCGCGGGATAAAGTCGATGGTCGATCAGCTTATCGACGCTTCGAAGTCGCTCGAGGATTACCGGATGACGATGCGCGCCGTCATTCACGACGCCGGGGAGGCAGACGAGGCGTTCGAGAGGATAAAGAAGTGGGCGGCGCAAAACCCCGTCGATACGGACGAGGCGATCAAAGCCTTCACCATGCTCAACTCCGCGGCTCTCGGCACGGTCGATGACGTGGAGAGGGCGACGAAAAGCCTGGGCAATCTGGCCGCCGTCGCCCATACCAGCATCGATCACGCCGCTTCGGCCCTGATCATGGCAAACAACCGCTCGCTGCGCCCCTTCGGCATCCAGATAGAGAATCTGGGAGATCAGGTGATCGTCAAGTCGGGAGAGGTGCGCGTCAAGGTCGGGAAAGACCTGGAATCGATCCGTAAAGGCATCGTCGAACTGATCGACGCGCGTTATCCGAACGCCATGTCGATCTTCGGCGACACGTATAGCGTACTGTGGAAAACGCTGGGCGGCATGAAGACGGAGCTTTTTTCCGACATGATGGGCTATGCTGCGGCGGACGGTCCGTTTCAGAAGCTGAAGGATACCCTGATCGAGACGCGCGACACGTGGCAGGATTGGGTGAAAAGCGACGACTACAAAGTGTTCATTAAGGACTTCCGGAAAAGCGCCACAGACGCTTTCGGCGACGTGAAGGACATTGTTCAGGCGCTTACCAAGCTGACGCGCACGCTCGCGACGAACATCGACAAAGTGGTTTCGGCACTGAAAGGCCTGGCCGCCTTCAAGCTGACCAAAGGCATGCTCTTGCTGCTTGGTATGACCAATCCCGCCGCTATGGCCGTGGCTATCGGCGCGGGACTGATCGCCTATGGCAGCGACCAGTCGCCAGCCACGGCGGCGCAGGACTATGAGAGATTGCTGCGAGAGAGCATCAAGAACATAAAGACGGTTATCGAGCAGAACAAGATCGAGATTGACGCGAACAGCGGCATTTTCGGCAATCTTTCTCTCGCGGAGCAGCTGAAAAAAGAGAACGAAGGACTGGATTTCCAGCTGCGTGAATACTATCGGCTGCTGGACAAGGCGCAGGCCCCCCTTGCCGCTCTTGGGAAGCTTTCCGATCCGATCCCCAAAGATCCGGACGAAGACAATAAAAAACTGAGGCGTAGAGGTACGCTGGACATCCTCAAGGATCAGCTTGCCGGCTACCGGAACCGCGTCAAATACCTGGGGGAAGACGCCGCTTCGTTCTTGCCGCTCCTCGACAAGATGCAGGCGAAGCTTCCTCTGCTCTCCGACGGTTGGATCATGGTTCAGGATGCGATCGACGACTTTACCAAGCAGGGCAAGGCCAGAATAAAGGAGTTGTCCGACTTCGAGGAGAACCAGCTGCAACTTGCCGTCAGTCATGAGGACTGGCGTTACAGTGTCGGCCTGACCAGCGCGGAAGACTATTTTAAGCAGCTCGTCGCGCGTTATGCGGAAACGCAGAAAGAACTTCGCAATCTGGGGCCGTTGCCCACTTTGCCCGGAGAAGAGGCAAATATTTACTTCGACAAGTTCGGCAACCTGCAATCGCGAAGACAAAAGGAATACAGCGGACTTCAGGGAATGGCGGAGTTTCAGGCAGAAGAGCTGCTACGGCAGATCGACGAAGGTTCGATGTCGTGGAGCAGAGCACGGCAAGCCGTCAGCGGGTACGTGCGGGCTCTGAAAGACGCCGGGATCGAGGGCGGCGACGCGCTGAAGACAATCACCGACAAATGCGCCGAAGCCGATAAGCAGATGGAGATCCTGAGACAGTCGACGGTCGGCTGGATACACGATTTCCAGTCCGGCTTTGTGGACGCGATCGTCGAAGGAGAAAGATTCGGCGACGTGCTGTCCCACATCGGTAAGCAGATCGAGAAGATGGCGCTCAATCTCGCACTGTTCGGCAGCAACGGCACGGGCGGGCTTTTCGGCGGCGTGTTCGACAGCATTTTGAAAGTCTTCAGCCCCAAAGTGCCGGGCATTTCCGCGCCTATCCCCGGATTTGACAGGGACGGCCTTTTCGCTCGCGGCGGCGCATTCATCGACGGTATCATCCCCTTCGCGGATGGCGGTATTGTATCGTCTCCGACGCTGTTCCGCTTTGCTCATGGAACGGCAATGGGACTTATGGGCGAAGCGGGCCCCGAAGCGATCATGCCGCTGCGGCGCACTCCGGGCGGCGATCTCGGCGTTATCGCACAGGGAACGAAGGGCGGCGTCGTCGTGAACAACAACATTTCCGTGACGACCGAAGGGGGCTCCGGCGACGAGGAAGAGACCCGCAAGACCGCCAAGCTCATCAGCGATATGGTCGAGGAGAAAACGATCCGTACGATCTATGAGCTGAAGCGCAGCAATATGCTGTAGGCAAGGGCCGCCAACGGACAACAACAAAGCCGCTTCTCAGATCGAGAGGCGGCTTGCCCTGGCAAATTAGTTCAGGAAATTTACGATATTCAACTGAATGGATTTTTTGTTTTTTGGAAAACGGTTCGTTTAATGGATCGCATCAAGTTCGGCCTTCAGCTGGTCGAGCGTCACTTCTTCGAGTCTTCCGGCTTCCGCGTCGGCCATGGCCTGAAGCGTTTCGGCGCTGAGGCGCGGCTGGAAGGGAAGACCGCCTTCATCGACGATCTGGCGAAAGAACAGCCGCACGGCGTCGCTCGTACTGAGGCCAAGCTCGGAAAGGATCTGCTGAGCGTCGTGCTTGATCTGCTGCGGCATGCGGACGTTGACGACGGTTGTATTCTCCGCGTTCATCTTCATCACCTCTGAAAACATTGTAGTGCAAGATGAATTACACGTCAAGAAGCCGTCTGCTCTTTCCCTTCGCGGTCAATCCAGTACCTTCAAATACTCCAGCAAACGGGCCTCGAGGCACTCCTTAACCAGACCGGTCATCGGCGCGGAATCGCCGTCTCTGTAGTAGGAATCAAAGGCGGCGTAATAGCGGCGGCGATCGCTGTATTTCACGTTGACGGGCGGAAAGCCCGCCTGCATGAGCATGAAGTTCAGCAGCAGCCGCCCCGTGCGCCCGTTGCCGTCGATGAAGGGATGGATGCCCTCGAAGCGGAGATGGAACAATGCCGCCGCCTCGACCGCGTTCTTGTCCGTGGCGGCGAAGTCTC
>NZ_ADFP01000057.1 GCF_000177335.1 Pyramidobacter piscolens W5455 | reverse complement strand
GCTTGCGGCGCTCATGCGGGGCGCTCGGCGCCGTGCGGGCGGTGGGCGCTTCTTTTTTGAGCGGCGGCACGAGCGGCGCTCCCAGCGCGGCGCGGTCGAGCAGCAGCAACGCCAGCGCCTGTTCGGCGATTTTTTTGCTGGGGGCGGTCATGCAGGCGGCCAGATCGCCTTTGACGAACAGGCCGGTGCGGTACAGGCGCAGGTCTTCGCTGCCGCCGGCGCGCAGCGACAGGATCTCGGAAGGGCCGCGGCGCGAGCTTTTCAGACGCTCTTCCAGCAGCAGGTCGGGGCGGACGTTCTGCGGCGCGGCGCCGGAAGACCCGTTCAGTTTCAGTTCGTTCAGCACGTCTTTCCAGCGCCGGGCCTGCGTGACGGCCCTGACCAGGGCCAGCAGGCGGGCTTGATCATCGCCGAGACCTGGCACTTCGGTGCAGAACCGGTCGCCGAAAAAGACGCGCGCGCGGCGCATCTCTTCCTGTCCGTCGACGGACGCGATCTCGACGCGCAATTTTTTCTCGCCGCTTCGCTCGCACACGGCACGGAACGCGCTTTCCAGACGGGTCCGCAGCTGAGGCAGATCGGCGTTCAGCCGCTCGCTTTCTCCGAGGGCGTCGGCGGCGAGCAGCTGCAGCATTTTCCAGGCTGCGGCCTGTCCGGCGGCGCGCTTGCTCTGGCCGCTGCCGTTGACGATCGGCTCGCCGCTCAGCTGCAGCTCCACGAAGAACAGCGGATTTTTGCCGCCCGGCGAGGGCAAGTCGACGTAATGGGGCTGGCCGATGCCGAGGCGCTCGCAACAGGTTTGCAGGCGGCCTTTCAGCTCGGGGCTGTTTTTCAGGCCGGCAAGCTCCAGGTCCCTGAAAGCGTCGGCGCCGCGCTTCGTCTGCCGGGCGGCGGCTTTGCCCACCTCGCGGACCAGGGCCTTCAGCGCGTCCTTCTTCGACGGGCCGCCGGCTTCGGCGACGCGGGCTCCGTTTCGGAACGCCGCGGCGGTGAACACGGGCTTGTGTTCGGGGCCTTCTTTGGCGACGATGCGGTATTCCACGCCGTCGCGGACGAGAATCGGCTTTCCCGCGGCGGAGCGCTCGGCCTCGCTCATGCGGGGCGCG
>NZ_ADFP01000056.1 GCF_000177335.1 Pyramidobacter piscolens W5455 | reverse complement strand
ATCGGCGGCGTATCAAAAAGGAAACGACGTTCCTGCGTCCGTCAGCGTAGATAATTTTTCATCTCGGCGGCGCTGTTGAGGAAGGCCGCGTAGGCGCGGGCCGTTTCGTAGACGTCGGCTTTGCTGGCCAGTTCGAACGGCGCGTGCATGCTCAGCAGGGCGACGCCGCAGTCGAGCACGTGCATGCCGTAGCGCGAGGCGAAGGGCGCGATCGTGCCGCCGCCGCCAAGGTCGATGCGTCCCATGGTGCTGATCTGCCACGCCACGCCGGCGTCGTCGAAAATATCGCGAATCATGGCGACGAATTCGGCGTTGGTGGCGTCGTTGCAGCCGCTTTTGCCCTTGGAGCCGGCGTACTTGACGATGGCCGGTCCGCTGCCGAGGCGCGCGGTGTTGTTCACCTCGAACGCGTCGGCGAAATTCGGATCGTAGCCGACGGTGACGTCGGCAGACAGCAGTCTGGAATTCTCCAGCGCCAGATTCAGGTCCAGCGCGTCGCCGCCGCATAGGCGCACGAGGCGGGCGGCAAGGTTTTCCATGTAATGAGAGTTCATGCCGGCGTTGCCGTTGCTGCCGACTTCTTCTTTGTCGACGAACATCACGCCGGCGGTGTATACGGGGCGCGCCACGCCGAGCATGGCCTGCAGGGCGGTGTAGACGCAGACGCGGTCGTCGTGCGCGTAGGACGCGATCATCGAGGCGTCGAGGCCGACGTCGCGGGCGCGTCCGGCGGGAACCGCTTCGAACTCGGCGCTGACGAAATCCTTTTCGGCGACGCCGTAACGCTCTTCCAGCAGTGTGAGAATCTGTTTTTTGACGGCGTCGCCCTCGGCTCCGGCCAGCGGCACGGAACCGACGACGAGGTTCAGTTCCTCGCCTTTGAGCCCCTCTTCGAGCGAACGCTTCATCTGTTCGGCGGAAAGGTGGCGCGGCAGATCGCTGACGTACACGACGGGATCGGCTTCGTTTTCGCCGACGACGACCTCGACGCGCTCGCCGCCTTTTTTGACGACGACGCCGTGCAGACTGAGCGGCAGCGCCGCCCACTGGTACTTTTTGATGCCGCCGTAGTAATGGGTCTTCATCAGCGCGTAGCCGTCCTTCTCGTAAAGGGGATTGGCGCGCAGGTCGAGGCGCGGCGCGTCGGCGTGGGCGCAGATCAGGTTCATGCCGTCGGTCAGGGGCCGTTCTCCGATCGCGAAGAGCGCCGCCGCCTTGTTCTGGCGCAGCGCGTACACTTTGTCGCCGGGCTGCAGTTTTTTCCTCGCCACGCACAGCTCGTCGAGATTCTCGTAGCCCGCCGCTTCCGCCTGGCGGATCACTTCGGCCGCGGTCTCGCGTTCTGTCTTGCACGTATCGAGAAAGGCCTTGTAGCCTTCGGCGAACTCCATGATCGCGTTCTGCTTGTCCTGTTTCCAGACTGACGGATAGAGCTGGGTGAAACCGTTCTGACTCATTGCAATGCCTCCGTAAAATTATTTGCGATGAAAGAATCCGTTCCATCGTTTCAGATTATACCGGAAATGTCGTGAAAGAATCGTTTATGGAATTCTTTTGACCACACAGCGACAAGGCCCGGATCTCCGCGGAGATCCGGGCCTTGTCGCGTTCGCTTAAAGCTCGTCGCAGAGCTTGTAGATCATTTCCCACAGCCGTCCCTCGTCGACCGTCAGGATAATGCGGGCACTCCGAGCGCCGACGGGGGCTTTCCCTTTGAAGGCGTAAACCTTGCCGTAGCTCAGGCCGAACTGGTCGTCCACGTCCACGGGATACGAGACTTCCTCGGCGATCAGCGACGGATCCACAAAGATCGCCGCCGCGATCACGTCCCAGACGTAAATCACGTAATCGGGATTATCGGCGAAGAAAAGGTCATACTTGCGCCGCAGCATCGGCGCGATTATCTCGTTCTTTACGCGCCCTATCACGTCGAGCAGGCGGGGGCCGTCGAAACGGATCTTCTCGCAGACGTCGAGCGGGACGATGATTTGCTCCTTAAAGGGCGTGCGCAGGCAACTGCGGGCCGCTTCAGGATCGAACCACCAGTTGAACTCCGCCGCCGGCGTGACGTTGCCTTCCTGAAAGACCGAGCCGCCCATGTAGATCACGCGCTTGATCAGCGGCACAATTTCCGGCGCCCGACGCACGGCCGCGGCGAGATTGCCGCAGGAGCCGATTTCGACGATCGTCACCTCGCCGGGGTTGCGTTTGACGCAGTCGATCATGAGGTCAACCGCGTGTTCCTTGACGGGGGCGCATTTGGGCTCGACGCCGTACATCGCCTTGTAGGCAGCCTGCCATGATTCGGGGCGCGGGTGGGAATAGGCGCCCATCCAGTCGTCGTGCCCTTCGCCGAAAAGACGTCGCTCTTCTCCAAGCCCTTCGGCGCGGCCGCGGCGCGTGGCCTCGGCAAATCCCATCGCCACGGGCACCTTCCATTCGAGCTTGACGGCTTCAAGCTGGCGCAGGGCATAGGCCGTTCCCTCTTCAACCCAGGTGTTGCCGACGACCGTCGTCACTCCGAGCAGCTCGACCTGCGGCGCTCGGGCCAGCATGAGCATGGCAATGCCGTCGTCAAAAGCCTCCACCATGTCGGTGTCGAGAAGAACCTTCTCGGCGGCGGCCGCTCCGGAACACGCCACCGTCACCGCCGTCAGGGTCAGAAACGCCCGCAACCGCCTTAAAGCAAAAAACTTCATCGACTGTCACCCCTCTTTATGATCGGGACAAAGAAAAAGGCGCGCCCGCTCTTTATCCCGTTATTATCATTTTAATTTTATCTATTTTATCATAAACCAATGACTTTGTCCGCTTGGGGCACCCATAAAAATTTCCCCGGGGGCTCGGGGAAATTTTTTCGTTCAAGCAGCGTCAGCGCTGCCCGACGGCTTTATCGGGGTTCCTCAGGATCTCGTCCAGGGTGTGCCACCCCAGCACGGCGCACTTGACGCGCGCCGGCATGTGGGAGACGTCGCGCAGCGCGCCGGCCTCTTCGAGCTCTTCGATCTCCGCCTCGGAGGCCGCGCCCTGGATCATGCGCCGGAAGACGTCCGACAGGCGCAGGGCTTCCTCTTTCGTGCGGCCGATGACGAGATCGAGCATGATGTCCGCGGAAGCCTGCGAGATCGCGCAGCCGTCGCCCTCGAAGGCGCCGTCGACGATGACGCCGTCTTCGACCCTGAGGCTGAGCGTGATGTCGTCGCCGCAGGACGGGTTGACACCTTCCAGCGAGAAACACTCGCCTGCCAGCGCGCGCTTGTGCGCGGGGCGCACGTTGTGTTCGGTGAGAACTTCGTTGTAAAATGTTCTACTTTCCATTGTAACCCATCTTCTTTCGGATGCCCGCCAGGCAGGCGATAAAACGGCGGATGTCTTCCTCCGTGTTGTAAAAAGCGATGCTGGCGCGCGCCGTCGAGCGGCAGCCGAGGTGCTCGAGCAGGGGCTGGGCGCAGTGATGTCCGGCCCGCACGCAGATACGCGCTTCGTCGCAGATCGCCGCGATGTCGTGCGGATGCACGCCGTCGATCGTGAAGGACAGAATGCCGTGATGGCCGAGCGGGTCGTCGCTGCCGAGCACATGCACGTGCGGCATCTTTTTCATCTCGTTCAGGGCCAGCGCGCAGAGGGCGTTTTCGCGGCGCTGGATCGTTCCGAAGCCGACGGACCGGATGTATTCGATCGCCACCGCCAGCCCCACAGCCCCGCCGGCGTTGACGGTGCCGGCCTCGAACTTGTGCGGCGCGGCGGCGTAGGTCGCGCCGTCGCGGCGGACAGACTCGATCATCTCGCCGCCGTAGAGGAACGGCGGCATTTTGTCGAGCAGTTCGCGCCGGCCGTACAGCACGCCGACGCCCATCGGCGCCAGCATTTTGTGACCGGAAAAGGCGAGAAAATCGACGCCGAGGTCCCGGACGTCCACGGGCTGGTGCGGCGCGCTCTGCGCGCCGTCGGCGACGAGGATCGTGCCGTTGCGGCGGCACAGTTCGGCAAAAGCTTTGAGATCGTTTTCCACGCCCAGCACGTTGGAAACGTGCGTCACCGCCGCCAGCCGCGTGCGCGGCGTCAGCGCCGCGGCGAACGCTTCCGCCGTCAGGGAGCCGTCCGGCGCGCAGTCGGCGAATTTCAACGCCGCGCCGGAAGCTCGCGCGACCTGTTGCCAAGGCAGCAGATTGCTGTGATGCTCCATGATGCTGACGAGGATCTCGTCGCCGGGGCGCAAAAAGTTCATGCCGTAGCTGTAGGCCACGAGGTTCAGGCTCTCGGTGGCGTTGCGCGTGAAGACGATCTCCTCGGGCGCGGCGGCGTTGACGAACTTCTGCACGGCCGCGCGCGCGTTTTCGTAAGCCTCGGTCGCCGCCACGCTCAGTCCGTAAAGGCCGCGCAGCGGGTTGGCGTTGCTTTTCTCGTAATAATCGCGCACGGCGTCCAGCACGCGCTTTGGTTTCTGCGTCGTCGCCGAGTTGTCGAGATAGACCAGTTCCTTATCGGCAAAAATCGGAAAGTCGCCGCGCAGGCGCTCGTCTTCCCGTTTCAGTTCCGTTTCATTCATCGTCCGCACCTCCGTTCAACCAGCGTTCCACGCCGCGCCGCGTCCGTTCGTCGGGGATCCTCGCGGCCACGGCGGCGACGCGCGCGCGGGCCATCATCTCGTACGCGTCCTCGCGATTCAGGCCGCGGGACTCGAGATAAAACAGCAGCCGGTCGTCCAAGCGCCCGACCGTAGCGCCGTGATCGCCCTCCACGTCGTCCTCGCCGCAGAGGATCAGCGGGATCGTCCGGTTGACGACGCCGTCGTCCATCAGCAGCACGTCTTCTTTTTCGCTGCCCGACGCCTGCGCGGCGCCGCGGCGAAAGTCGATCGTGCCGCGAAACAGTTTGAAGGCCTTGTCCCGCAACACGCCGGAAGCGTTGATCCCGCTTTGCGTGCGGCGCCCTTCGTGCAGCGCCGTATAGTTCATGTCGAGCCGCTCGGTTCCGCGCAGCAGATAGCCGATATCGGCCTTCAGCGCGCTGCCCCGGCCCTCGAGGGCGCACTGCGCGCCCATGAAGACGCTTCCGCCGCCTAGCGCCAGCTGGATCAGTTCCACGCGCGCGCCGTCGGCGCACCGCGCGCCTACGTCGTTGAAAAACGTCAGCGCGCCCCCGAGGCGCTGGATCTGCACCAGCCGCAGCAGCGAGTTCCGCCCCAGCGCCATCTTCGTCTGCACGCCGGCGAACCCCGCCGCGCCGGGGGCCGAACGAAAGTCCATGACCGCCGTCAGCGCGCCGCCTTCGCCCGTCTCCAGCTCCACGGCGTTGAACGCAGCCGCGCCGTCCGCGTAATCGAAGCCGAAACGCAGCGCTTCGTCCACTTTTCCCGCGGCCGTATATTTGCGGACCGGCAGCGCCGCGTCCTTCACCAGCCGTTCCACGTCCGGCCCCATGCCGGAAGCGCAGTCCAGCGACGGCGCGGACAGCGTTTCGCCCGCGACGCCCGCGGGAATTTCGAAATCGAACGCGCCCTCGCCGCCGACCCGCGCGGCCGTCTCCGTTCCGTTCATGCGCAGCCAGTTCCACGTCGGCGCGGGCAGGCGATTGACCTTCATCTCCATCGAATCCATGAAAGTTTTCCTCCTCTAGCCGATGCTGCCTTTCATTTCCAGGCGGATCAGATTGTTCATTTCCACCGCGTATTCCAGCGGCAGCTCCTTGGACACGTTGTCGGCGAAACCGCTGACGATCATCGCGCGCGCCTCATCCTCGGGAATGCCGCGCGACATCAGATAGAACACCGACTCGTCGCTGATGCGGCCGATCTTGGCCTCGTGGCCGACGTCGGCGTCAGGCGTGCGGATCTCCATGGCGGGGATCGTGTCGCTGCGGCTGAGCGCGTCGAGCATCAGCGACTGACACGAGACCGACGACTTGGCGCGCTTCGCTGCGGCGTTCACGACCACGGCGCTGCGGAAGGTGCTGACGCCGCCGTCCTTGGATATCGAGCGCGTGTTGACGTACGACGAGGTTGACGGCGCGGCGTGTACGACCTTCATGCCCGTGTCGAGATTCTGCCCGCGCCCGGCGAAGGTGACGCCGGTGAACTCCATGCGCGCGCCGTCTCCATTCAGGATCGTCATCGGGTAGAGATACGACACGTGCGAGCCGAACGAGCCCGAAACCCATTCCATGACGCCGCCTTCTTCGACGACGGCGCGCTTGGTGTTGAGATTGTACATATTCTTCGACCAGTTCTCGATCGTGGAATAGCGCAGCCTGGCGTTTTTGCCCACGAACAGCTCCACGCAGCCGGCGTGCAGGTTGGCCACGTTGTACTTGGGCGCCGAGCAGCCTTCGATGAAGTGCAGGTCGGCCCCTTCGCCGAGGATGATCAGCGTGTGCTCGAACTGCCCCGCGCCGGGCGCGTTGAGGCGGAAATACGACTGCAGCGGTATCTCCACCTTCACGCGCGGCGGCACGTAGACGAACGATCCTCCCGACCAGACCGCGCCGTGCAGCGCCGCGAACTTGTGGTCGCGCGGCGGCACCAGCTTCATGAAATGTTCTTCGATCATGCGCGCGTACGGGCCGCGCAGCGCGCTTTCCAGATCGGTATAAACCACGCCCTGGGCCGCCACCTCGGCCTTGACGTTATGATAGACCAGCTCGGAATCGTACTGCGCGCCGACGCCGGCCAGCGACTTGCGCTCCGCCTGCGGGATGCCGAGACGTTCGAACGTGTCCTTGATGTCCGCCGGCACGTCGTCCCAGTTCGCGTGCATGCGCTCCGTGTTGGGGCGCACGTAGGTGACGATGTTTTCCATGCGCAGCCCGTCGAGCGACGGCCCCCAGTCGGGGAGCGCCAGCTCGTCGTAAATTTTCAGCGCTTCCAGGCGAAACTCGCGCATCCACGGCGGGTCGTTTTTTTCCGCCGAGATCTGACCGACGATTCCCGCCGTCAGCCCCTCTTCGACTTTGTAAGCGTCTTTCCCGTCGAAACGGAAGTCGTAGCGGCTGCGGTCCACGTCTTCGACGTACGTTTTCTCTTTCATGGCGCTCATTTGCCGAGGAACCGTTCGAAACCGCGCGCGCCGATCTCGCCGACCAGTTCCGCGCCGCCGGAGGCGACCAGCCGCCCCTGCGCGAGCACGTGCGCGGCGTCGACGCGCAGCGATTCGAGGATGCGCGCGTTGTGCGTGATGATCATCAGCGCCGCGTTTTCGTTCTTCTGATATTCGCGGACGCCGGCGGAAACGACGTGAACGGCGTCGACGTCGAGCCCCGAGTCCGTCTCGTCGAGGATGGCGAAGGACGGCTTGAGCATGAGCAGCTGAAGGATCTCCGCCTTTTTCTTCTCGCCGCCGGAGAAGCCGACGTTCAGGTCGCGGTCGGCGTAAGACGGATCCATGTGCAGGACTTCCATCGCCTTCGCCAGCTCTTTTCGGAAAACCCCGAACTTGACGCGCGCGCCCGTGCGCTGCTCCAGCGCCGTGCGGAGGAAACCGCTCAGCGTCAGCCCCGGCACTTCCAACGGCGCCTGAAACGACAGGAACATCCCCGCCCTGGCGCGCTGCGCCGCGGACTCTTCGGTCACGTCCCGGCCGTTGAAGAAAATCTTCCCCGCGCCGACCGTATAGCGCGGATCGCCCATCAGAGCGTATCCCAGAGTCGATTTGCCGGCGCCGTTCGGCCCCATAAGGACGTGCGTCTCGCCGGCGTTCACCGTCAGATCGACGCCGCGGAGGATTTCCCGTTCCTCCACGCATACGGTCAGACGATCGACTTTCAGCAATTCATTTAACATGAAACTCCCCCATTGATCTCGGATTGTTGAGATAAACCAATTATATCAATATGTTTTTACGCCGCAAGAATAAATTCCTATAGAAAAACTCGACAATGATTTTCGCGGGACGAAATTCCACCGCGAAAGCTCTCGTCGCCCGTTTTCGCAAAGTCATACGGAGTGGAACGAACGATATAAAAAGGCCCTTTGCGCGTTTCCGACAAAACGACGCGCGGCCTGCGACAAATTTTGCACGACAAATCGACCGACTCGAGGAAATTCAGGTCTTGTCAAAGGGGGAAATCACCCTATAATTATTATGACCTCGTCCTCGTGACGAGAGACTCCACTGCCGGCCGTTCCAGCGCCGCGCAGCTGGAATACGAAGGGGCGAAAACTTTTACACAAAAAATGCCGGACCCTGTGGGAGCGAACCGGCACAGGCTATAGGGAGGACGACGGCTTCATGTCCGACCTGTAACAGGAGGATGAGACTTTTGACCAACGCGGCTGTACCGTTGATCCAGGTGAAAAACCTGCGGAAGAGTTACGAAGACGGAGCGACCATTTTAAAAGGCGTATCCATCGACATTGAAGAAGGGGACCTCGTTTCCATCATCGGCCCCTCGGGCTGTGGCAAATCCACCTTTCTCAGGTGTTTGAACTGCCTCGAATACATCGATTCCGGCACGATTTCCATAGCCGGCGTAACGGTCAGCCGTTCCATTGAGGACGAAGAGGAAGACCGGGATTTCGACAGGAAGTTCCTCGACGCCTGCCACAAGATGCGTCAGGAAGTCGGAATGGTTTTTCAGAGTTTCAATCTGTTCCCGCACAAAACTGTTCTTGAAAACATCATGCTGGCCCCGATGGTGGTCAAACATGTCAAAGAAGAGGACGCCAAAAAACAGGGCTTCGAACTGCTCGAAAAAGTCGGCTTGTCCGATTTTGCCGACAAGTACCCCGTCACCATGTCGGGCGGGCAGACGCAGCGCGCCGCAATCGCCCGCGCGCTGGCCATGCAGCCCAAAGTGATGCTGTACGACGAGCCGACTTCGGCGCTCGATCCGGAGCTGGTCGGCGAGGTCCTTCAGGTCATGAAAGACCTTGACCGCGACGGCATGACCCAGGTCGTGGTCACCCATCAGATGAACTTCGCCCGCGACGCCTCGGACTACATCGTCTTCATGCACGACGGCGAAATCGTCGAGAAAGAAGACGGCGACATCCTCTTCACCCAGCCCAAGGATCCCCGCACGCAGAACTTTCTGCGCCATCTCAACGGAGTGACCTACTGATGAAACGGCTGCGTACGCTTCTCTGCGCCCTGCTGGCGCTGCTGGCCACCGTCTCTCCGGCCCTGGCGGCGGACAAGCCGATCCTGAGGTGGGGCGGCGACTCCGAAGGCAACGTGCCGTACATGTTCATGGATCCCCGCGACGACAAGATCATGATCGGCTTCGAAATCGACATTGTCGATGCGCTGGCCGAACGCATGGGGATGACGCCCAAATTCGTCCACAACGGCTGGGACAATCTGATCCCCGGGCTCAATCTTGGGCTGTACGACATCGCCTTGAGCGGCCTGGAAATCACGCCGGAACATAAAGAGGAAGTCGACTTTTCGTTGCCGTATTACAAGACGTTCCTGCAGCTGGTGGTCCAGAGGGGCAATCCCGCCGAAATCAAATCGCTGCAGGATTGCGTGGGCAAACGCGTCGGCACGCTGAAACAATCCTACGCTTTCTTCACGCTGGCCGACGCCGGCGTGGATGAGATCCGCACTTACGACAACGAGATCAACGCCTATCAGGACATGGCTCATGACCGTCTCGACGCGGTATTGATGGATTCGCCGATCGCCATTTTCTACGCCGGTTTCAACACGGACCTGGAGTTCGTCGGCGAGCCGATCGGCGAGATCAGCTACGGTATCCCCGTGCGCAAGGGCGAGACTGAGCTGCTGGACAAGCTGAACGCGGCGTTGGTTTCCATCCGCGACGACGGCACGCTGCGCGGCATTTACGACCGCTGGAACATGTGGACGCCCGTTATGGCAAAGTTCTTCAACGACGATTCGCCGGCCCGCTTCGGCCCCGATAAATTCAACGCCTGGGCGGAGTACCAGCGCCAGGGCATGACGCTGAAGCAGCGCTTTCAGCGCTACGTAGGCTTTCTGCCCACGTTCGGCAAGGCCGCCGTCGTCACGCTGAAAGTTTCGGTCTGCGCCATGAGCCTAGCCATCGTGCTGGGACTGCTGCTGGCGATCGCGCGCCTTTTCGCGCCCAAGATCCTCTCCCGTCTGGCGACGGCCTACATCGAGATCGTGCGCGGCACGCCGGTGCTGATCCAGCTGTTTTTTATCTTCTACGGCCTGCCCAACATCGGCATCAAACTGTCGCCGTTCATGGCCGGCGTGATCGGACTGGGCATGAACTACGCCGCCTACGAGGCCGAAAACTACCGCGCCGGTCTGATGGCGGTGCCGCGCGCTCAGATGGAAGGAGCTTTGGCGCTCGGCATGGACAAGAAACAGGCGCTGCGCTACGTCGTCATTCCGCAGGCGGTGCGCGTCTCGCTGCCGCCGGTAACGAACGACTTCATCTCGCTGCTCAAGGATTCGTCGTTGGTATCCATGATCACGCTGATCGACCTGACCAAGGCTTATGGTCAATTGGCGAACACTTATTACGATTATTTCGGCATCGGCATCATGGTCGCCGTAATTTACTTCCTGTTGGGGCTGCCCTTTGTGCGTCTGGCCCGCTACACCGAACGCCGCCTCGCCGTGGCCATCCGCGGCAATCGCCCTGGAAAGCATGGCCGCGACGCAACGCTGCGCCCCGCGAGCTACCACAACTAATCTTATTCACGTACAGCCATCTTCCAGAATGCGAGGTCGATACTACTTCATGAAAACCAAGCCGAAGATAGGCGTCGCCGCACTTGCAACGCTGCTTTTCGCTTCCTGTTCTTTCGCCGCCGAGTTCATGCCCGACAAAGTGCTGAGATGGGGCGGCAACTCCGAAGGCGGAGTGCCCTTCATTCTCTACGACCCTTCCGAGCCCGAAAAACTGACGGGCTTCGAAACCGAAATCGCCGCGGCGCTTGCAGCCAAGATGGGATTGAAGCCTCAGTTCGTGCAGAACGTCTGGGACATCCTCATCCCCGGCCTGCAGCGCAGGCTTTACGACATCGCCATCAACGGCATCGAGGTGACGCCGGAGCGACAGGAGACGATCAACTTCTCCATCCCCTACTACGTCACCTATCTGCAGATGGTCGTCCCCAAGGGCAATCCCGCCGGCGTCAGCACCCTCGAAAACGCGCGCGGGCACACGATCGGCACGCTGCGCGGCTCCTATGCCTACGAGACGCTGGCCAAAGCCGGCATCGCCGACATCCGCAGCTACGAAAACGAAGCCACGGCTTACCAAGACATGCAGAACGGCCGCCTCGACGCCGTTGTCATGGACGCGCCCATGTCGATTTATTATTCGCAGTTCAACCCCATGTTCGAGTTTGTGGGCGAACCGATCGGCCGCATGGAGTACGCCATGACGATCCGCAAGGGAGAAGAGGCGTTTTTGAAGCGCGTCAACGAAGCGATCGTGGCGCTGCGCGACGACGGCACGCTGCGCCGCATCTACGACCGCTGGAATCTGTGGAATCCTCTCATGGCGGGATACTTCAACGACGACCGTCCCGCGCTTGAGAAACCAGTCATGTACGAACATTGGGCGGACATTCAACGCGGCGCGCGCAGCTGGCCGGAGCGGATCAAACGCTACGTCGGCTTCCTGCCGTCGTTCGGACGCGCCGCCGTCGTGACGCTGGAGGTTTCCATCGCTTCGATGGCTTTGGCGCTGGCCGTCGGCCTGTTCATCGCCGTCTGCCGCCTCTTCGGCCCGCTGCCGCTGCGGGCGTTCGCCACCGGCTACACCGAGTTCATCCGCGGCACGCCGGTGATGATCCAGCTGTTCTTCATCTTCTACGGCCTGCCCAACGTCGGCGTGCAGCTCTCGCCCTTCGTGGCCGGAACTCTGGCGCTGGGGCTGAACTACGCCGCCTACGAGTCGGAAAACTACCGCGCCGGCCTGGAAGCGGTGCCGCGCGCGCAGATGGAAGGCGCGCTGGCGCTCGGCATGACCAAGCGCGAAGCGCTGCGCCACGTGATCCTGCCTCAGGCGATCCGCGTCTCCCTGCTACCGATGACCAACGACTTCATCGCCCTGCTCAAGGATTCGTCGCTGGTTTCCATCATCACGCTCGTCGATTTGACTCGCACTTACGGGCAGCTGGCCACGGTCAACTACGATTACTTCGGCACCGGCTTCATCGTCGCGGTGATCTATCTGCTGATCGGCACGCCTTTTGTGCGCATCGCGCGCAAACTTGAAAAGAAACTCAACGTCTCCCTGCGCGGCCGCCGCGTCTTCGCCGTCCACCGCGCGGCGAATTACAACGAGTGAGTCTGAAACTTTTATGAAAAAACATCCCGCCGGGAAAAATTTCCCGACGGGATGTTTTTTCGTTTTTTCACTTTATCATGATCTTCTCGGCCTCTTCACGGCGTCCATTCTTCTTGGAGCGAGGTCAAATGGCCGGAAGCGCCTCCGGGAACCCCCTCAGACTTTCGGCGTTTCTATTGAGGCTGGCTCAACTGCTGTTGTTCGGCTTTCTGGATCAGGAAAGAAACCAACACTTCCACAGCCTTGGTCTCGCACAGACCGTAGACGAGATGAAAAGCGCGATACACCGCCGGTTTGAAGGTCAGCATGGCGACGGCCGGCGAGGTCTGAGCGGCGAAACGCGAGACGATGCCCGCTTCGGCGCCGTTGGCAACGGCATTCACCACGCCCATGGTATGACCGAATTGCAGTTCCGGCTCTTTGAAATTGCCCGTGCGGCTCTTGTAAACGCGCTCCCACGTCTGCCGGCTGCCCGAGCCGGAGGTCCGTCCCACGAGTTTGAGCCCGCCGATCTCTTCCATGGGGATGTATTTTCTCGCGGCCAGCGGATGATTGCGGTTGACGATCAGCACCAACTCGTCGTGATAGAAGGGCACGCTGGTGAAACCGGGCAGGTTCCGGTCAGAGCCGATCACGGCAAGGTCGACCTTTTTGTCGGAAAGGTCCTCAAGCGCCGACTGCGAATCGCCTTGCGTGACCTGAACGCTCACGCCGGGATGTTTTTCCATGAACTCCACAAGGACTTCCGGCAAAATGAAATCGCCGGGGATGGAACTGGCGCTGATGCGCACCGTGCCGTAAAGTTCCTGAGAGATCTCGGCGATCTGAATCCGCGCTTTCTTGCGGGTATCCAGCATTTTCAGCGCCGCTTTGTAGAGCACCGCGCCTTCCGACGTGAGCGTGGAATGTTTATGACCGTTGGCGAACATGGAAGCGCCCATTTCCGCTTCGATGCGGGCCACGCGTTTGCTCACTGCCGGCTGAGAGACCCCCAGGGCTGCGGCGGCAGCGGATATGCTTCCCTTTTCCACGATGGAAACAAACGTCTCGAGCTCCTTG
This sequence comes from Pyramidobacter piscolens W5455, assembly GCF_000177335.1. Classification (NCBI taxonomy): domain Bacteria; kingdom Thermotogati; phylum Synergistota; class Synergistia; order Synergistales; family Dethiosulfovibrionaceae; genus Pyramidobacter; species Pyramidobacter piscolens. Next base: position 7,323 of record NZ_ADFP01000056.1, on the reverse strand, counting down.
AAATCCATGCAATCAGCTCCCTTGCTGTCAAAGTCCATAAATAAAAAGAATGAAGCGTTAGAGACATTATACATGAAATTCGCCGTTTAGGGTACTTGTCAACAGAAATTTATTGTAGTATAGTACTTGTACACTAATCAACAGGGAGGTCTTTTTGATGACTCTAGGTCTTCGGATCCGCACGCTTCGCAAGGCGCTCAAGATGACGCAGCAGCAGCTCGCCGACGCAACGGAAGTCAGCAGGATTTACATTCAGGCGCTCGAGAGCAACCGCCGCAGTCCTTCGATGAAACTGCTCCACCGTCTTGCCGACAAGCTCGGCGTGGAAACCTCGGATCTTCTCGAGGAATTTCCCCGCGACAACGGCGGTCGTTTGCAGCTGGAAGAGCTCTTCGCCGGTCCCAAGCCGATGGAAATCTGGTACCGCAGCCACAAGCTCTCCGAAAAGGATGTGCACATGGTCCACCGGCTGATCGACGCCGCTCTGTCGGACTGGGAAGGCGAGCCGAAGCGTGGCAGGGCAAAGGGCGTCAAAAATTAGCGACGAAGAGGAATTTGTCTTTCCGCCCCCGCCCCGTTACGTCGAACCGTCGATTCTCAAAGAAGCGGCTGAGTGGCAGGGGCTGGACGAGTTCGAGGCGCTGGCGAAACTGGAAGAGCGAATCGCCCTCGAGGCCGAGACGGCGCGCGTGCCGATGAGCGCCGACATATGGGGCTTCACGTACACCAACCGCGAGCTGCGCAGATGCCGCATCCACCTCAACAGCCGCCTGCCCCGTTTCTGGCAGAGCTTCGCCCTGTTCCACGAGATCCACCACCTGCTTCACGACAGCCGCGGCTGCTATTTCTGGTCGCAGACCAACGCCAACATGAACGGCTACGAATATCAGGCCGACCAGTTCGCCTGGGCCGTGCTGATGCGCGAGTGGGACGAGGGCGACGGGGAGGACGAAGAGTTCGGCGAGTGATTTTTCATCGAAAAAAGATCAAACCGAGGAGGCCATTTTATGAAAAAGATATTCCTGTTCCTCTGCGCTTTTGCGCTGGCGCTGTCCGCCGCCGCGGGTTTCGCCTATAACATCGACGTCGCCGTTGGCGGCGTCAGATACACGGGGCGCACGTTCGGCAACGGCGTCGAATACCGCGTGGGCGGCCAAGTCGCCGGCTACGCGAAGACGATGGGCGGCGTGCTGACCTACACCGCGCCGAACAACGCCATGCTCGGCACCGTGCGCAAGGTGGGCAACTACTGGGAATACCGCGACGCCCGCAACTCCCCTATCGCCCGTGTGGAAGAGCTGGGCGGACGCCACACTTACAAGAGCGCCAGCGGCAGCGTCATCGGTTACGCCGTGCCGCTCGGGGGCCGCACCGAATACCGCGCCGGCAACAACGCCACGATCGGCAGCGCCGACACCAACACGCTGCCGTTCCGCCCCATCCCGCTGGAAAATTACCTGAAACAGCAAAAGAAAGCGCCCGCCGCCGACGGCGTCTGCCTGACCCGCGTCACCGAGCTGAAGCCCGACGGGCAGGCAATCGGCGCGGGGATGCAGCTGGGCGATTTCCTGATCACCTACGCGGGCAAGGATTGGACGATTTTCGACCTGCTGGACGCTTCTCATAAAGTGATGCATCCTAAAGTTGTTGAAAAGGTCAAGGCGACCCTCGAGGACGATCGTCTCGTCATGATCGTCTACCGTCCCGCCTCCGGCGAGCGCGACCACGCCGGCGGCTCGATCGTCGCGCTGGCGCCGATGTCCCCCGGCAAAAAGGGATTCACCTACACAACGAGCACAGAGTGTGAATATTATACGGTCGCCGGATCGAAAAAGTACGCCGCCGGGATCAAGGCCATCCACGAGCGCTGGCTTGAACAGGAGAGGGCTAAGTCGGGACAGCCCGCCGGCGCTCCGGAGAAGTTGCCCGAAGACGGCAGCGCAGCCGGGAAAAGCTCCGCTTTGAACGCCGCAATCCGCGTGCTTGAACTGCTGGCCGCCATCCTTGGCTGATTTGGCGAGCGAAAACGGGGAACGCCGAAAAAATTCCGGCGTTCCCCGTTTTTGTGGCGTTCGGGGCAATTGCGACGCTTGGCCGGGAATGAAAAACTTCTATGGTACCGATTGGCGGATTTTTGCCGTTGACGGGCGGCGCCGCTTTTTGTAAAATATTAATGTACTTTTGTTTATTACCGATGAAAGAGGTGTTATCCATTGGAAGCGAATAAATTGCAGGAACTTTTGCGCAGCAATCTGGATTCGATGCCCTCCAAGGCGCGCCGCGTCGTCGAATACCTTCTCACCCACATGCGCGAGGCGGCCTTCGTCTCCATCGGCGACGTGGCCGAGCAGCTGAACGTCTCCAAGGCGCAGCTCGTGCGCGTGGCGCGCATCCTCGGCTTCAAGGGCTACGCCGACCTCAAGGGCGCCCTCAAGGAAGCGGTGCTCGAACAGGTCAATCCGGCGGCGATGCTGGCGCGCGCCATGAGCGAGGAGGGCGATCTGTCGGAGCGCATCCGCCAGATGGAGCACGCCAATCTCGAAGACACGTGGAACCGCCTGCGCGTCGAAGACGTGCGTTCCTTTTGCGAACTCGTCAAAGCCGCCGAGGGCATTTACTGCGCCGGCTGGAGCATCTCCGGCATGATGGCCGAGTGCCTGCACAGCCGCCTGCGCGAGCTGGGGCTGCGCGCCCACCAGATGTACCCCGGTTCCGGCTGCCTGACGCTGATCGAGCAGGCCCGCAGCGTCCGCAAAAGCGATCTGATCATCGCCTTCGACCTGCCCAGCTACTCGGTGCTGCTCACCGAGGCGCTGCAGCGGGGGCGCCGCAACGGCGCCAAGATCGTCACCGTCACCGACAGCCCCGCCGCGCCGATCTGCGGCGACGCCGACCTGTCGTTTTTCGTCAGCGACAACAGCCCCACCTTTGGCAGCAGTCTGATCGGGCCGCTGTTTTTGATCCACATCCTCACCTCGCGTCTCTCCATCGACATGGGCGACGCGGCCATGAAAGCGCTAGCCGAGCAGAGCAAGATCCTCCGCGACGAGCGCCTGTACCATCCCGTCTATTCGCTGCGGTATTGATTTCCATCGTCTAAAAAAATCAGCCTGAACGTCTTTTCCACCGGAGAGCGTTCAGGCTGATTTTTTTATTTGCCGCGGGCGAAGCGGACGCACGCGTCCACAAAGTTGCGGGCGAGTTGCGGATTGCCGGCGAAGTGCAGGTGGAGGTACGAGGCCAGCACGTTCGCGCTCGCGTAACCGGCAACGTACGTCGCGCCGGTGCGCTTTTTGACGAACCGCCATGCGGCGCGGACTTCCGTCCCTTCGTCGGGCTGCGTCGAGGAAAAATGAAACTCGTGGCCGCGCACGACGGTTCCGGCGGGGCAGAGAACGGTGTCGCGCAGGGCCGTGGCTTCCACGTAGCCGACGGTCTGCAGTCTGGAGTTCATGCGGCTCGCGGCGGGGATCAGTCCGGCCATGGCGAACTCGCGCCCTTCGAAGTCGGTCAGCGAGCGCGTCAGGTACATGGCCCCGCCGCATTCGGCGTAGATGGGCATACCGCGCCGGGCGGCCGCGGCGAGTTCGCTTTTCATCGCTTCGTTGGCGGCCAGCCGCGCGGCGAACATCTCCGGGAAGCCGCCGCCGAAGATCAGGCCGTCCGCGTCGGGAAGCTGCCCGTCGTCCAAGGGGCTGAAGAAGACGAGCCGCGCGCCGGCGTGTTCCAGCTCGGCGAGGCTTTCCGGGTAATAGAACGAAAAAGCCTTGTCGCGCGCCACGCCGATCACGGTCCGACGTTCCACTGCGGATGGGGCGGGGCGGGGAGAGAATTCCAGATTCGGCGCTTCGGCGGCGATTTCCAGCAGCGCGTCGAGGTCGACGGAACGCTCCACGCTCTCGGCCAGCGCGTTGAAATCGTGCGCCTTGTTTTCTTCCGCGGGCAGCAGGCCGAGGTGACGCTCCGAGACGGCGAGGCGTTCGTCGCGTTTCAGCGCCCCCAGCACGGGAATGCCGAGGCGCTCGACGGCTTCCGCGATCATGTCGCGGTGCGCGTCCGAACCGAGGCGGTTGAGGATCACGCCGCGGAAGTCGAGGCCGCGGTCGTATTCGCGAAATCCCAGCGCCAACGCGGCGGCGCTGTCGCTCATCGACTTGCAGTCGATCACCAGCGCCACGGGAGCGCGCAGCTTTTTGGCGATCTCCGCCGTGCTGCCGACGCCGCCGCGCCCGCCGTCGTACAGCCCCATCACGCCTTCGACGACGGCGAGGTCAGCCCGCGAGGCGTTTTCCGCGAACAGGCGCGTCATCGCCGCTTCGTCCATGAGCCAGGTGTCGAGATTGTGCGCCGCCCGTCCGCTGGCCTGCGCCAGATAGCCGGGATCGATGTAGTCGGGGCCGATCTTGTAGGCCTGCGCGGCCAGGCCGCGCTTTTTCAGGGCGGCGAGGATGCCGCAGGTGAGCGTGGTCTTGCCGCAGCCGCTCTGCGTGGCGGCGACGACGAGGCGGGAAATTTTTTTCGATTCGCTCACGATCGTTCACGTCCTTTCGCCGAAGCGCTCTCGCTCCGGCCTGTGCTGTCGCTATAGCAAACGCACCGTAAAACGAGATCTGCCACGGAGACACAAAGGCGCGAAGAAAAACAGTAAGAGAGATGTGTTCAATCTACGCTTCGCCGTTTCTCCGCGGCGGCTGTTGTGCAAAAATTTCCGGCGTTCCTAGAAGGTAACGCGGCCTTCCTTGAGCCATTGTGCCAGGTCGAGGGCGGAGTAAGTTACGATCACGTCGGCGCCGGCGCGCGCCAGGCTGTACGCCGCTTCGGTAACGGCGCGCGGCTCGTCGAGCCAGCCCTTGGCGGCCGCGGCCTTGATCATCGCGTACTCGCCGCTGACGCAGTAGGAGCCGACGGGCACGGTGCTGATCTCTTTGACGGCGCGCAGCACGTCCATGTAGAGCAATCCAGGTTTGACCATGACCATGTCGGCGCCCTCTTCGATGTCGATCTCCGCCTCTTTCAGGGCTTCGCGCGCGTTGCGCGGATCCATCTGGTAGGCGCGGCGGTCTCCGAAGGCCGGCGCGGAACCGGCGGCGTCGCGGAAGGGGCCGTAAAACGCCGAGGCGTATTTGACAGCGTAGGAGAAGACGATCTTGTCCTTCATGCCGGCGGCGTCCAGTCCGGCGCGCAGCGCGGCGACGTGTCCGTCCATCATGTCGGAGGGAGCGACGACGTCGGCTCCTGCCGCGGCCTGAGAGACGGCGATGCGCGTCAGGTATTCGAGCGTCTCGTCGTTGTCCACTTCATGGCCGTGGAGGATGCCGCAGTGGCCATGCGAGGTGTATTCGCACATGCACACGTCGCCGATGAAGGTGATTTCGGGAAAGGCTTTTTTGCCGGCACGCAGCGCCTGCTGGATGACGCCGTTCTCGTCCCACGCGCCGGAGCCGGTCTCGTCCTTGCGCTCGGGCAGGCCGAACAGCAGCACGGCGCCGACGCCGCGGCGCGACATCTCTTCGAGGACGCGCGGGAACGAGTCGGGGCTGTAACGCTTTTGCCCAGGCAGCGAGGGGATGTCTTCGACGATGTTGCGGCCTTCGCGGATGAATACGGGATAGATGAGCATGTCGGCGCTGAGGCGCGTTTCCGCGACGAGGTTGCGGATCGCCGGGGTGCGGCGCAGTCTTCTCGGTCTGACGATCATGGTTGGCCATCTTCTTTCAGAATATTGACAAGGTCTTCCAGCGTCGCGCGGGCGGCGACGCGGATGTTTTTCAGCCCCAGCCGTTCGGCTTCGCGCGCGGTCTGCACGCCGATGCAGCAGGCCAGCGGCGCTTCCAGTCCGGGACAGGCTTTTTTGAAGCCGCGTACGGTGGAGGCGCTGGTGAACAGCACGGCGTCCACGTCCGCAGGCTGGAACGGGGCGGCGAGCGTCTCGGTGCGGTACAGGGGCACTTCGTCGAAATCGACGCCGCGCCCGCGCAACGTTTCGGTCAGTTCGGGGGAGCCGTCCAGCGCGCGGAACAGGAGCACAGAACCGCCCCGCTTGGCGAGCTCTGCCCCAAGATGGACGCCGTCGTAAACGGCAGGGATCAGGTCGGGACGAAGGCCGCGTTCGCGCAGAGCCGCGGCGGTCGCCGGACCGACGGCGGCGATTTTGGCCGAGCCCAGTTCGCGCACGTCGCGCCCTTCCGCCGTCAGACGCGCGAAAAAGCACTCCACGCCGGTGGCGCTGGTGAAGCCGATCCAGTCGTGGACGTCCAGCGGCGGCAGTTTCGTCTCCAGCGGCACGGCGGCGATGCAGGGGAACTCCACCACTTCGGCGCCGAGGTCGCGCAGCATTCTCGACAACCGTCCCTGACGGTTGGCCGGGCGGGTGACGAGCACTTTTTTGTCCCGCAGCGGCAGCGTCTGCCGCCAAGCGAACTGCGACGCCAACGCTGCCACCGCCCCGACGAGGATCACGGCGGGGGGGCGCAGCCCGAAATCGCTCGCCTTCCGCTCGAAATCGCCCAGAGTCCCCACGAGCGCGCGCTGGCGGGCGGTCGTCCCTCGTTCGACGGCGGCCATCGGCGTGTCGGCGGCAAAACCGCGCGACATAAGCTGCGAGCAGATCTCCGCAATGGCGGTCGCGCCCATCAGGAAGACCAGCGTGCCGTTCAGCCGCGCCAGCGCGTCGTAATCCTGCGCGGCGATGCCGCCCTCCTTGGTGTGGGCGGTGACGATATGCAGCGAGTTGGCGAGGCCGCGGTGCGTGACGGGGATACCGGCGCATTCCGGCGCGGCGACGGCCGAAGTGACGCCGGGCACGACTTCGTAGGGGATGCCGTGCGCCAGCAGCGCTTCGACTTCCTCGCCGCCGCGGCCGAACAAAAACGGGTCGCCGCCCTTGAGGCGCACGACGTTGCGTCCGTCCAGCGCTTCGCGCACGATCAAGGCTTCGATCTCGCGCTGCGGCACGGGGTGACGGCCGCCTTCCTTGCCCACGTCGATGCAGCGCGCGGCGCGGGGCATCAGCGCCAGCACGCCGTCGCCGACGAGGCGGTCGAAGATCACGACTTCGGCGCGTTCCAGAACTTCGCGAGCGCGGCAGGTGAGCAGACCGGGATCGCCCGGACCGGCGCCGACGAGCCAGACCTTACCGACGGACATGAGATCACCTCGCCTCCCTGAGAATTTTTTCGGCCAGCATTTCGCCGAGCCGCCGCGCTTCTTCGCGGCGCCCCGTCAGCGACGCGCGAAGTTTCAGGCCGCGACTTTCGTCGGCGAAGAAGCCCGTCAGCTTCATTTCGCCGCCGTGCAGCCGCGCGCACGCGCCGACGGGCGACG